>NZ_JAQOWX010000029.1:0-48757 GCF_028462495.1 Paucibacter sp. XJ19-41 | reverse complement strand
CGCGCTGGTCAGGCCGCGACCGTCTGACTTAAACCAACTGGCCTCCGCGGAAGCCGGGGCGATTCAACTGGCGCGATCCGGTCGCCGAGTACTAGATGGATACCCAGCATGCTCTCGCGCCCCACCAAGGCAAGACCAGCTTGCGGACCCTCAGCAAGCCCACCGACCAGAGCAAATGCACCGGCAATCGGAAAGTAGGCGTTGGCACTCGGCAAGCCAGCTTTATGCAGTACCGCGCCGGCCTCCAGCTGGACAATTTCGCCACAGCGCAAGAGATTCTGACGGTCCGCTCGTCCGAGCTTCGCAAGTAGCTTGTTGTGATGCATGAGACATTCTTTGCCCCGGGCTGGCCAGAAGTCGGTGCGGCTCCGCGCATTAGCGTCAGCCGACTAGTGCTTTCTGCGGCAAAGGCCGCAGCTGTGGAGCCCGGCGTACAGTGTCAGCCGTATCGGGCCTGACAAAAGTAGAACTTCGTCGACATTGCGGAGCACGGGAACGAAGTCTGGAATGAGGTCAATTGGGCTGCGCGTGTGACGACCACCACCCCAAGGGCCTGGGCATACAACGGAGTCCGCACGTTCCCGAACATCAAGCGCGAAAGTTTATCGTCGTAGCGTGCCTGCCCTTTGGAATTTTGCAGCCAGGACCGCTTTGGCGCCTTCGGTGAGTGCACGAGTCAGAGCCAAGTCTGAGGTTGCCCACCGGTAGTTTCCCGACAACCCAGCATCCCGATACACCTCCTGAGGTACGCCATGGGTATCGTCCTCGCGATGAACGACAACCGCTGCGATAAAGCCCCGACCCGCGCAAAGCTCCATTGAGCCTGCGTAGATCCGGTAGTTGCCATCTTTCCTGTCCTCGAATCGCATATGCATCCCTCAGAGGTTCAGAGGCAAACCCGTTTCAAGAAACGGGCGTTCGGCGCCGATTCGGGCCGACATCAAACACTGCGTGAGTATTTGATGGCTGTCTGTTCGTTACCGAACACAGCTACGACAACCGCACCGAGAACCTCGGCAACCGCACCTGGACGATCTTGTCTTCCAGGGTCGGCAAGGGCGTGACGCATCAGGGTGCCGGGGTCAGTCGCCTCAGCGTTGGTTGCCACATGCGTAGCCGACCCTCGCCTGCGCCAGTGAAACTGTTGCGTCGACATCGCCGATCGAATGTTGGACGATCCAACTCCCGACCTCAGTTAGAGGTCCGACTTTCGCATCGCCTTGTCGACCCAGGAAGCCAAGGGAGAAATGAACAGCCCACGCAGCTGATTTCATTTAGGTCCTCCTCAGATGGTGGGCGGTGAGGGTTTCAGCGGCCTGGTCGATCCAAATCAGGTGGCTCCACCTCGCGCACTACGCGTGGCTCGCGCACAGCGGAGGCGTTCTTGCCGCCGGTCATGTAGCCACGAACCGCACTTGCCAGCTTCATGTCCGCAGGGTCGTTCGACGACTCCAGCACTTGGATGATGGCCTTCCATGTAGTACTGCGGGCGTTGGCAGGCCCTCCCTTTGCCTCCCTCTTCGGCCCACGCTCCGCCATGAGCAGGCGCCCCTCACTGCGAGCACGAATGCGCCACAGCGGCTCGTAGCCCCTGATGGCGCCTCGTGACGCGCGCGAGCTGGCGCCAGCCTCGACACCCCATCCCCTCAACCGCTCGGCAAAGAGCTCACGCCAGCGCCGCAAGTCCGCCTTCCTCGGATTCAGTCGATGCCCATGCTTGGACTCCATCCGCACGCTGAGGTGCACGTGGGGGTTGGCCTGGTGATCGTGCAGCACCATCACGTATCGATGGTCCTTGAACTCGATCTGTGCAAACTCCCGGGCCGCCCGCAGCACGGCCAGCGGATCGGTACCCTGCGGCATCGACAGCATCACATTGAGCGCCTCCCGCCGCGGGCCCTCTTCCGGAATCCTCGACCCGCCATAGCGCCAAGCGTCCGTCAGCTCGTGCACCGCTTCACGCCCGGAGGCCTTCAATCCCAGCTCGTCTTCGATCTCCAGCCGCCCCGCTTTGCTGATGTAGCGAAAGTGCGCGGCAATCGCTTTCATGCCGCGTCCGCCCCCTGTCACCTTGACCATGACCTGCGGTACGCGCCGCAGCACCACTGCCCCGATGTGACGGCGAATCGCGTCGGCGCGTTGATGAACGGACTGCCCCGAGAGCTTTGGTGTCGAGCTTTTCACCACACGGTTTGGTGGGTAGAAAAGCCTGTCGCCCCACTGGACTAGCAGTCCGTCGATCCACTGTGGCTGCTCATTCATGACGTTCTCCTCTTGCTGGGGCGCCTCCAGATGAGCCCGCCCGGGATCCTGGTCTGCCCAGCCCGGCCTCAGCCAAGGCCACCGAGGCCAGCCTCAGGTGCCGGTGGATTGGCGCTTCGATCCGCAGCAGCAGGTCCCGGTATGCGCGCGCTGCCTCACCTTCCCCGTGCCTCAGCAAAGCAGCCAGTTGCAGGAGTCCCCGGCGTACGGTCACCAGCTCATCTGTCGAAGCGTGCAGCTCGGTCAGCAACGCAGGCCGCCCTCCTCCTCCGGTTAACGAGGGCACCTCACTCGCAAGCCCCACGAGGTAGGCGCCTGGTGACAATCGGGCCTGCCGAGCAGCCAGGCGGATGAGTTGGGCGTCTGCGGCGCTCAGGCGCAGCGACAGACGGACCGGCCCACGGCTCACGGGGTTGATGCGCACGGATGGAACGAGGTCGCGCCCCTCCTCTTTACCCAAGCGCTCAACCAGCACGCGCCGCACAAGGTTTGTGGGCGACACGCCCTCAAGTCGCGCACGCGCCAGCAGTGCTGCTCGCATCCCTTTCAGGTCGACGCAGAAGAGCTCTCGATGCGACTTGTCCATGGCCACCTCCATCGCGGATGGGTGCAATACATCGGGGCGCCTTCGCCCCTATCGCTGCACTAACCCAAGACCAAGTATTGGTCCGAAATCGCGCTTTTGAGGCGCTGATTTTTGGCAAAAATCAGCACCGATTCCCGGCCAATCGTGGACTAAAGATTGGTCATGAACACCTCAGCCGTCCACGCAGCGTCCCTCGGCGACTCAGGTCCGTCCCCTGACCGTCCATCAAGCGTTCCGGGAGCGACCCGGGAGCGGCACCTGAGCGTCCCCGGACTGACCGCAGAGGCAGGCCTGAAGCTGATGCCTGGGGAGCCGCCCGGGCGCGCCACGCGCAAGGCGCGGCAATTCGAGGCCGAGATCGCCAGACTCCGCGCGGAGGGCTACACGCTGACCGCCATCCGCCGATCGCTGGCTGCGGCCGGCGTAGAGGTCAGCCTCGCCACCATCCGGCGGGAACTGAAGCGCCCCACGCGCGCGCTGCCAATCACGATGGCAACCGCAGTCCCTGCCGTCACCTCATCCGGTCTACTCATAGCCAGCACAGCCTCGCACTCCGCACCGGCCCACGCCGCAAGCCGGTCACAGCAGCCTGGCGCACAGCCATCCCCCGCAGAGCTCTGCGAGCAACCCAGCGGCAAAGACCTGGCTCAGGCGTTCTGCAGCAGCCAGAACCATCACCCCCTGAAGCGCGCAAAGGAAAACCCATGAAGATCGCCGTTATCAACTTCTCGGGCAACGTGGGCAAGACCACCGTGGCCCGCCACCTTCTGCTGCCTCGCATTCCCGCTGCGGAGCTGATCGCTGTGGAGAGCGTCAACGCCGACGCCGACGCAGAAACAACACAGACTCTGCAAGGCCGCCAGTTCGGAGCGCTGCAGCAATACTTGCAGACCATCGACAGCGCCGTCATCGACATTGGAGCGAGCAATGCCGAGGAGTTTCTGACCCTGATGAAGGCCTACTGCGGCAGCCACGAGGACTTCGACTGCTTTGTCGTGCCGACCGTGCCCTCAATCAAGCAGCAAAAGGACACCATCGCCACGCTGATCGAGCTGTCGCGGTTTGGCATCCCGCCACAGCGTCTGAAGCTGGTCTTCAACATGGCTCAGCCCGGCGTGCCGATCAAGGAGTCGTTCTACCTCGTGCTCGCCTTCCTCGCCCAGCAACGGCTGGCGGAGGAAAACACGGCTTGCCGCTTGTACACGAGCGACATCTATGGCTTGGCGCGAGACAGCCATACCGACATCGGCACGCTGGCCCTCGACCAGACCGACTACAAGCGCCTGATCCGTGACTCGGACGACAGCGAGGAAAAGCTCGCGCTCGGCCTCAAGCTGGCTGCCCGCCGGCTGGCCATCGGCGCTGTTCCCGCGCTTGACGCTTGTTTTGCAGCTCTCGGTCTGGATGAGCTTGCTGATGCAGACACCGCGCCGGCGGTGCACTACTCGTGAACGAGCCCTTCACAGCACGGGATGCGCTCGTCGCCGAAGCGCTGGGCGACATCGGGGTGCTTTTGGATCGCGCCGACATGGTCGCGCTGGAGATGAGATCCGCCGCCGAAGCGGTCGACCGTGCCTGTGAACGGCTCGAAGCGCAAGCTGCTGCGGCGGAGCCGCGCATGGCCCAATTGGCCGAGCATGCCCAGGGCGTGGCGGCCAAGCACATCGCGCGGAGCGCCCGCGAGGCCATGCACACCGCCGCCGACGACGAATGTCGGTCGATGGCCGCCTTCGCCCGCGCGCTCTTTCATAGCGAGCTGAACCCCGCCTTGCACAGCCTCCTTCAGGCTGCAAAGGCCTGCGCTGAGAACCGAGACCATTCGCGCATCAGTTGGTGGGCCTGTACCGTATCGGCGGCGGCCTCGGTCATGCTGACAGGGTTGCTGGCCTTCTGCATGCTGCACCTGTAGGCCCGTGCGGCATGCCCTGCCGGTCCACGGCGCGGCGGACAGGTTGTTGGTTGGCTTGCCCGCCGTGCCGGAGTGGCTCTTCAGGCCTTCAGCCTGCGCATCTCCTCGGCCAGCACCCACAACGCACGATTGAGCTGCACGCTTCGGTCGATGCTGCCCACGGCCCTTGTGTGCATGCGCCGGCCCTGGGTGCTGCGCCCCGGTTGTCCACCGCGCATCAGGTTTTCTTGGGCGCGCTGGAAGCTCATCCACAGGCTGTCGCCCTGGTCCTCCATGCGACGGGGCTGCATCAGTTGCTGCGCCGTGATCGGCGCCGCCGGCGTGGTGGCACCCGTCGCCTGCTCACCGTAGCGCAGCGCCAGCGCGGCTGTCGCGAAGGCATGCTGCTCTTCGGCGCGCAAGCTCAGTGCCTTCATGCCCTCGGTGGCGGCCTCCACCGCCTCGAAGTCCTCCAGCACGCGGAACGCGCCCTCGATCACCTCGCCCTGGATATCGCCTTTGTGGGGAATGCGGATGTCCTCGACCACATCGCCCACCACCAGGCCGTTGCAGCAGACAAAACGGAACACCCCGGCCAGCAGTTGGTAGGAGCTCGCACCATCATGGCTGTTGATCAGAATGATCTCATTGGCCTCAGACTTGCCCCGCTGCAGCTGCCCGGCATGGCGCATGCGGATCATGTGCTTGGTGAACTCGGCCTTGCCGGCGATACGGCTCGCGCTCTGCGCGACCATGAAGGGCTCGAAGCCCTCCATGTGCAGGGCACGCAAAACCTCGATGGTCGGAATGTAGGCATAGCGCTCCGAACGGCTGCAGTGCTTGCCGGCCGCGAAGATCGATGGAGCGGCAGCGCGCATCTGGTCTTCAGCCAGTGGGACAGCGCTTTGCAGCACGCGGCTGCCACGGCCGAAGCGAGCGGCCAGTATGGAAGATGAGGACATGATGATCTCCTGTCGGTAGGGATGATGAAAGCCGAGGGTTCAGCGCTTGGCCCGTGCACCGGAGCCGCCGGGGGCTGAGCGGCCGCGCCGGGCCGGTGGTTCGAGCGAGGACTCGCCCCAGCCTTCGTCTTCGGGCACCGTGCCGCGCTCCGATGCCTTGGCCCGGCTGTCCAGGAAGTCGACCTCGTCGGCCGTGAAGCTGAAGGCGTAGACATCGACGCCGCTCTTGTCCTGGTAGTTGTTGTTGCGCAGGCGGCCGACGATGTTCACGTGCGAGCCCTTGCCCAGGTACTGGTTTGCGTTCTCCGCGAGCCTTCCCCATAGGGTCCACTGCACGGCGGTGCTCTCCTCCTCCCGCGCCTCGCCGCTGCCGCGTCGGACATTGCTGATCGCAGTCAACACGGCCTTGGCCAGCCGGTCTTCGCGGTTGACCAGGTACTCAAGCCGGACCGCGCCGGCCAGATGCGCATTGCGCTGTTCCACGCGAACGGATGCCATGATGGGACTCCTTTGAGTGGACCTGCCGGCCCCATGATGGAAGCCTCCCAGCAGATCCTCTCGCTCGGACTCCTCGCTCCCGCCCACGGGCGGGCGGGGGGTGGGCATGGCCCCTTCCCTCACGGGAAGGGGTGGGGGATGGGTGGGGTGTGTTCAGCAGCAGCCCAAGCAGCGCGCCGCTGTCTCGGCCCACTGCTCGAAGATCCCCCCACAAGTCCCCTCACCCACGGATGGGGGCGCCGTGGGGGGATCGCGGTGGGCCTGCTCGGCGCGGGGACTGCCCCATCACCGGTCCGCAGGCATCGCGGCCGCCGTGCCAGGTCCCCTGGCACCAGGCTGCGCCGAAGGACCGCCCCCTGGCTGAGCCCCGGCGTCTTTCGCGGGCGGCGTGCCATCAAGCGCAGCGGCTGGCGCGCCGTTCGAGCCGGGGCGATCACCTCAAGAGGCGGCCCGGCTTCGGGCGTGGCGGGTGCCAGGGGTGCCGATCTGGCGAGGCCAGTTCGGCAGCCGGCGGGCCGTTCCCGCGCAGCGGGAAGGAACAAGCCCGCCTTCCCCTGGCACGGGATCGGGCCGCCGGACCAGGGCAAGGGCACAGGGCAAGGGCGCCGCCCTTGCCCCGGATCGCTCACTCAGGCCTGCACCCGCAGCAGGGCCGGCAGCCAGCGCTTGCCGTCCAGCAGCGCCTCGGCCTTCTCCACGAGCTGCTCCTTCTTCATCTTGGCCAGACCGACGCCGGCCTCGCCCTCGCCTGCCTCGGCCAGCGCCTGCCCGATCTGCGCCTTGGACACCCGACCCAAGTAGGTCTCGCCCGAGGCCTGCCACCAGTCGGCCATATCCAGGCCGGTGGCGCTCGCCAGCGTCTGGGCCGGCTTTGCGTGCGCCGAGCCATGCGTCGCGTTCGCGGTCAGAGCCGCACACAGCGCCAGCAGGTCGAGCAGGGTCTCCACAGACTGCTCCAGCAGATAGGGGAGCAAGGCCACCGGCTCGGCAGGCAGCCGCTCGCGCCAGCCCGCGACCAGGGTCGACAGCGCGACATGCGCCGAGCTCTCCTTCAGCCGGGGCGTGAGCTGCATCAACGACCAGTTGCAGCTTTGCACCGAGACGGTCAGTGCCGTGGGCGAGGCGAAGCGCGCGGTGCAATCGTCGTACAGCAGCACAGTCGCCATGGCATGAGCGAGCGCGGCCAGGGCCACCTGCGGCTTGCGCATCAGCGTCACCTGCAAGGCCTCGGTTTTGTAGGCCGCCAACTCGCGGCACAGCGCCGCCGAGAGCCCGGCGTCTGCATCGCCATCCTGCCCGGTGCCCATCCCCGCGTCATTGCTGCCATCGCCGAGCGCGCGGCAGTGGCCTGCGACCCCGCCCATGGCGCTGCGCAGCTGGCGATAGTCCTCGTCGCGCAGCAGGTGCCGCTTCACGACCAGCGTGCCCTCCCGGTCCAGCGTCAGCAGGGCACCAGCCAGCGCGGCCACCTCGGGCTCGCAGTAGGCCAGTTGCTGCTCGATCTCGTCGATTCGGGCCTGCACGACCTGCTGACGCATTTCCAGCGCCTCGATGGCCCGCTCTGCGTTTTCGCCGTCGCCATCGCCTTCGTCCTCCTGCTCACGGTCATACAGGGCTTCCAGCCGCTCGTCCAAGCCTTCCTGCTCCCGCTCCAGCGCGGCAAGCTCCTGTGCCTGCTCAGCGGAGGCTTCTCGCCGCTGTGTCGGGGCGTCGTGATAGCGCTGTTGCACCTCGTAGCCGAAGTCGATGGCCACCTCGGCCCAGGGCCAACCCTCCAGGGCGCGCAGTTCCTCGGCCTTGGCCTGCAGACGCTCCAGCGCCAGACGCTGCATCAGCGCCGGATCGCCGATGTGATCCGATTCGCTCTGCTCGTCGCTGAACAGGTCACGGATCACGACGCCGCCTGCTAGCTCGTAGGCGTCCAGCCCGACGAAGCGAACCAGCGCACCGCGCACGCCGGTGCCCAGGATCGCGCGCCGCAACGCGGCAGGATCGCGGCTGTAGACCGGCAGGCATTCCCAGGCGCTCTCCTGCTTGGCATGCGTGTCCGCCAGCGACAGCGCCATCAGCTGGTCCATGTTCAGCTCGCCCGCACGGAACATCGCGAACAGCTTGGGCGAGACGCCGGCCAGCTTCAGACGCCGCTTGACCGTCAGCGGCGTCAGGCCAAAGCACACGGCAATGTCTTCAATGCCGGCGCCGGCCGCCACCATGTCCGCGAACGCCTGGACCGTGTCGGCGATGCTCATCGGCTTCTGACCCTGGTTCTCGGCCACGCTGACCGCGATGGCCCGCTCAACCGGCACGACCCCGCAGGCCACCGAGTATTCCAGATCGATGCGGCCCCGCTTGAGCAGCAGGTGCAGGGCGCGCAGGCGACGCCCGCCCGCGATCACGCCATGCGTGTAGACGCGGTGCTTCTCGCGACCCTTGCCGCGCCGAGGCGTGTCGTAGGCGATCACCGTCAGGTTCTGCAGCAGGCCCTGGGCGTCGATCAGGTCTGCCAGCTCCTCGATCTCGCCCTCGGTCGGCGGATCCTTGCGCACATTGCGCTCGTCCAGCCGCAGCCCGCGCAGCGGCAGGTGCTGCAGGTCCGCCTCCGGGCTTTGCGCCCGCAGGGCGATGCCGGCTTCCAGGCCTGCTTCCTGGTGAGTCTCGGGAGGTGCGGAGGGAACGTCCGCTGCACGGCTGTTGCTGCCGCGGGTGGTTGGGGTTGCTGTCTTGCTCATGGCACGCCTTTCTGCGTTGGTGGTGGAAAAACCCTGCTTCCTGGAGCCGTCTCGACGGACCAGGAGCGCGGGGCGCGCCAAAGGCAAGGGCCGGGCCGCAGGCCGCAGCCCGAAAGCGAAACAGGCGAAGCCTGCGAAGCGAAGGGACCGGGCGAGGACCCGGGGCGCAGCCGCACCCTTGCCGCCGGCGGGCGCTGCGCTACACGTCGAGAACCGGACGGCTCGGAAGCAGGGCCGCCACCCATGCAACCCAGGCCGGCCTGACGAGCAGGACCAGCGGCATCCAGCGCCAAACACCCGCAGCAGCGCGCAGCGGCCCGCCGCTGCGCCCACACACCGCGAAGCGGTGCACTTCAGCGCCGACAGGCGAAGACTGGCGGCACAGCGAGAGGGGCCACAGGGCTGCGCAGCAGTCCCCGTAGCAGCGGGGATGAGCGCGTCGCGCGAACCCGCACGCACCCGCTCGGCAGGCCAGGCCTGCCGACTCGCTCATCGGGATTGCCCCCTGGTCCACCCTCCATGGCGTCCGCAGCTCAGACCTGCCCAGACCTGGCAGGGCCAGCCCCTCGGGCACTGGTAAAGATCGCAGCGACACACCACCACAGCGCGCGAAGCCGTGCGACCATCGCGACTCCGCAGCACGGAGATGCCAACATGGAAACGGTCAAGGATCCGGTGATCCTGTTCGAGACCCACATCACGA
The DNA here is from genome assembly GCF_028462495.1 of Paucibacter sp. XJ19-41. Classification (NCBI taxonomy): domain Bacteria; kingdom Pseudomonadati; phylum Pseudomonadota; class Betaproteobacteria; order Burkholderiales; family Sphaerotilaceae; genus Roseateles; species Paucibacter sp. XJ19-41. The sequence continues at coordinate 39,129 of NZ_JAQOWX010000029.1, read as the reverse complement.
TCGTCTCTGCAGCCGACCTCAACGGCGAACGCTGTCGTGTAGTGAACGTCCAGTTCAAGGCCGCCCAGACCTCCCCAGCCGGCCTCCTGAAAGAGGTGAAGATCCCCGCCCTCCTCGTCGAGAAGGAGCATCTGGAGGAACTGATCAACGCCTTCACGATGACGCTGCAGGAACTCGGTGGGCCGACACCCACCGCCCCCGCACCCGAGTCTTATCAGTAGCAGCGGCGACGACCTGCCAAGCCACGCAGAACCAGGCGGCCCGGCTTCGGGCGTGGCGGGTGCCAGGGGGCCGATCTGGCAAGCCAGTTCGGCAGGCGGGCCGTTCACGCGAAGCGGGAAGGAGCAAACCCGCCGACCCCTGGCACGGGTACGGGCCGCGCGGCTTGAGCGAAAGTTCCTCCCCAAGCTCGGGCCCAAGTTCCACCGCGACAAACAGCAGCGGTCTCGCATCGCGTGCCGGCGGTGCCCGGAGCCAGCCAGCCTATGCAATGTGCCGGGCAAGCGACCAGACGCGCGGATAGATAACTTCGCCGTAATCAGGAGCTTATAAGCTCCTGATTATAACAAAGACAGCATTTGCCCCTACTTGGCTGGCCAGCGGCGACGCGAAAGTTATAGAAATCTGCTCGTATTGATGGCTCGAACGCCCTCAATCGAGGGAACGAAGGGGCTCAAGATCTTGACAGTGTTTCTGATAAACATCATGCTATGAGGCATACATGCCTCATAGCACGACGAACGATTGGTTCCTATGAACCGAACCCGCCTGCAGATCGCCAAGCCAGACATCCTGGCGTTTTTCAGCGAGAAGATGCCCCCGATCCTGAGGGAGCGGCAGATTGCGTCCGCCCTGGCGCAGCAGCGCAAAGGGTGGCGGTTGGCCCAAAGCACCACGCTCGCTGCCTTCATCGAGTTTCTGCTCAAAAGCGGGCGGCTCAAGCGGCACAAGTTCGACTTCCCCAACAGGCCGGAGACCGTGTACACCTGGGGCACGCCTGCGACGATGGAGCTGCTGTTGCACCTCAAGGCGAACAGCTACTTCAGCCACTACACGGCCCTGCGCATGCATGGCCTCACGGAGCAGGTTCCCAAGCTCGTCTACATCAGCCACGAACGCTCAACCCCGCCCTCGACGGGCGACGACATCACGCAGGCGGCCATCGACAAGGCCTTCCGCCTGCCGGCACGAGTCAGTCAGAACGCGGTGGACTTCGGGGAGCTTCGCATCGTGCTCCTCAACAGCGCGAACACGGGCGAGCTTGGCGTCGTCGCCCAGGAGCACCAGCAAGGCGAAGGCCCCGCCGCCAAAGTGAGGGTCACCAGCATCGAGCGGACACTCATCGACGCGGCAGTGCGCCCCACCTACTGTGGCGGCGTCGCGGAGGTGGCCAAAGCGTTCGAGCTCGCCAAGGGCACGTTCTCAGTGAACGCCCTGGGTGCCATGCTGAGCAAGATGGGCTTCACCTACCCCTACCACCAGGCCATCGGGTTCTATCTGGAACGCGCCGGCTACCGGGACAGCGTCGTCGACATCATCCGGCGCTTCCCCATGAAGCACGACTTCTACCTGACGCACGACATGGCCGACACCCGCTACGAATCGGCTTGGCGCCTGCACGTCCCCAAGAGCTTCTGATCCCGAGTCAGGGCGTCATCGCTGTCAGGACCTCGTTCGCCAGCTTGACCACATAGTCGAAGTAGAAGTCGAATTCCTTGAGGTCGTAGGCAGGGGCCATCGTCTGTCTGACGGCCTCGAAGTTCTGGCGATGGAACTCGCGCTCTTTCTCAATGTCGGCCAGCCAGGCCAGCTCGACATGCTTCACCTTGAACATCTCCCGCGTGATCTGGAGCGCCCTCGCCTGCGTCAAGGTCAGGCCCAGCTCCTCGACCAGCACGTAGATGTCGATGAAGTCGCGAGCGCGCGGCGCGCCTGGCCGTGAGCGCCTCACCACCGGACCGTAGACCTCCATCTGCTGGCAGATGGCCCGCAGCTTCTCGCAGGCGATCATCGTTGGCGAGTAGACAAAGATGCGGTAGCCATCGACCTCGGCGGGCTCCTTGTCCTCGACGTACTCGAAGCGGCTGATGTCGATACTGAACTTCGTCCCCTGCCCGATGTTCAGCGCCGATTTCCGCAGCTTGTCCATGTCCTGCTTCAGGGCCTCGTACTGCTCGGTCGGGGCGAGCTTGAACTCGATGTCGTAACCGCCCCAGAAGCCGGCCAACTCGGGCGAGACCTGCGCGGGCTTCTCCGCCATCTTGAGGTCGAACGGCTCGTACCCCGCAGCCCGGAAGGTCTGCTGCAGCGCACGCACGATCTTGGCCTGGACGCCCTCGACCCCGCCTTCGAAGTCCCTCGCCATGGAGAAGTCCAGGTCGATGGACTGGCGGGACGTCAGCTTGTGGATGAGGGCCATGGCATTCCCGCCCTTGAGCACCAGCTCGTCCATGAGGTCGTCGTCGGAGAACATGGCGGCGACGGCGAGCCGCTTGATCTTCGCCAGCGTCTCCAGCTCGCCGTCCTTGACCTTGGCCATTGTCTTGCCCATAGCCTTGCCCTTCGCCCTGGCCTCACCTTTTGCCATGAACGCCTCGCCTTCAGCAGTCGTCGATATCCGGCTCCATTCTCGGAGCTTTGGCGGCCAGCGCAGCACGCACCCCCAAAGGAGGTGCGTATCGCACAGCAGGGCATGCCAGGGGTCGCAGCCACTGCAGGCGTGGGGCTCAGAACACGCTGGCGTCCGCATCGATGCAGCCAGGCGCAATGCAAGGCCATGAATCCCGGCGATCGCGGCAGGGACGAGGGCGCTGAATTTTGCTGAATTTCAGCAGCTAGAACCGAGCTGTCCGTGCCTAAACTGAATGGAACAGGACACGGGAGCACAACATGCAAGCACACCCACACAGCGTGTCGTCGAGTCTGACGCCCCAGGCTTTGCTGCGCCTACCTAAGGTCATGAACACCACCGGGCTGGGTCGATCCACGATCTATCGCATGGTCGCCAAGAAGCAGTTTCCCCGACCGATCAAAATCAGCGTCAGGGCCGTCGCATGGCGCCAGACAGACATTGCCGATTGGATCGAAGCGCGGACGCCACCTGCCTGATCAACCGGCGTCAGCAACCGAAAGACCTGCATCCCAACTCGCCTGCCATGCATCCAAGTCCACGCACAAGCTTGCGGTGAGCGTCTCCATCAGCACGATGGACAGCAGCGTGCCCTGTTCGATGCGAGTTCGGGAGCTCAGCAAGCGCAGACGAGCAAGCAAGGCCCGCAGCGCTTCGACCGTCTCAAGAACCTCCGGTGGTGGCCGACTCAAGCTCATCGAGAGCACGACGGCCTGCGACCCGTCGGCCACATCCCTGGCCATGATCCGCACCGTCTCCAGGCGGGATTTCGCGAACGCTTTGGGCAGCATCACGGCCAGCGCGTCCACGTCTGAGACCAGCTTGGCAACCCGTGACTTCAACGCTTCACTCGACACCGCCAATACACTGGCATCTGGTACTGCACCCATATGGGAAGTGTAGCCATTGCGCGGCGCAGTATCGCCAGCAGCGCGACTCGGCGTCAGTCTTCAGCCGAAGGCAAGGGCGACGCAGCAGATACCTACGCATGATCTTTTCCGGGGATGCTCCGCATCAAACCCGCCCTGCGCAATTCCGCCACGTCCTGAAGAACCCGCTGGAGTGGCGTCGCAAGCAGCTTCCTATCCGAGAGATGAGACCGGCGGCGGGCCATCTGCACGCTCAGCGTGCCTTTGCTGCAGCCGTAATGTCGCGCGACAAATGCGGAGGAACACAGCCGGCAATCGGCCGCCATGCAGGCGACCAGGGCGCGAGCCCTGACCTTCAGCCCGCGGGGACATGTCGGCGTATCGAGTCTGCCGGATGCATCGATCTTGGCACACACCCAGGACTCCAGCAGCGACAGCGCGCCTTCGACGCCATAGCCGCCGCCTGCGGCGATCAGTGAGGCCGCCATGGGATCAACAGCTCGGCGAGTGGCTGCGGCAGAGGCCAGGCTCTGCGGCGTCGCCGGCTCCTCAAGGCCCCGTGTGAGCTCCCACACGCGCCACGCTTCGTCAGAGGGTCGCGCACGCAACGTGGCATCGAGCGCCGCGCGCGCCACGCTGATGAGTTCTCCATAGAGCGACAGCAGCGGCTTCGCATCGAAGCCCTCACCGGACTTCAAACCCGTGACGACGCTCAGTGCCGCGTTCGGGTAACGCTTCGGCCTTTTGCACAGGCCCAGCTTGACCGGGCGCCATGCCAGCATGAGGATCTCGCGCCGCAAGGCCTGTCTGGACTCGAGGGGTTCGGCACGACACTTCGCAGCGAAGGCCGGCCCGCGTCGTACGTGGGCCGCGCGGACCCACCGCGACAGGATGTGGCTGCAAGAACGCATGACGCCCACGATGCCGTCCCCGTCGTCGATGCGCGCGACGATGTGGATCTCGGTCGGCATCAGCACGTAGTACAGCAGCTGCCGTCCCGACTGACGGTGTGCAGCAATCAGTCGCTCCCGGATCCTCTCGGCCGTGCGCTCGTGGGCGAGGAAGTCGCGGCCTGGAGCCGCCTGCCAGCTCAAGCTCCAGGTTTTCTCGAGGGCGCTCGCCTCGCCCTTTGGCTTTTCTGCTCCCATGGCGGTAAGACGAAATCGCAGGCCTGCTGCACCCCACTTTCTTGTAAGCGATTGAAACACCCACTACGGCGATCCACTCGGTGCCCATGCCGAGCCATCGAAATCGAACCGAAACACCGTCGTTGCGAAGTTAGGGGCTCCCCCCGAATTGAAGCTCTTCTCCAGCGGGGGCCGCGCAGGACCAAATCAAACGCCCAAGATCGCCCGCCATGAACTCTCGACGGCCCCACCAGCCGGCATTACCTTCATCTCGCCCGAAGCCTGAAACGCCGAGGGCAGTTCGAGTCTCAACCTGAAGGAGTTCATCATGGACAAGCAAGCGCAAGCGGCAATGGAGCCGCAACTCATCGACCTGGGCGACGCGAAGGCACTGACGCAGGGCCTCCCGCAACCCAACTCGTACGAGGACAGCGTCGAGATCGAGGGGAAGAAGGTCCCCTGAACGGCCACGGCGTGCGTCATCAATGTCCGACGCACGCCTGAGGCCACAAGTGCCGCTGCGGTCCACCATCGCGATCTCCCTCGCGACGCGGCCGCAGCGGCCGACCAGATTGATCCACCAGCGGGAGGACCAGATGATCCACGTCAGTGCTCCCCACGAGCTGGCCTTGGCGAGCCATGTCCGTGCGTGCGCATGCGATGGTCAGGTCATCCTCCTCGACCTGCGTCGCAGCCGCTACCTCGGGATCGGTGGCCCCGCCTCGCAAATGCTGGCCCAAAGGCTCCAGGACTGGCCGATCGCCGCGCAGCACAGCGGCACCTCCCTCAGCACCTCGGCCACAGCCGCCCTGCTGCACCAGCTCGTCTCGCAGGGTCTGGTAGTGGACGCCACGACCACCTGGACAAGAAACACCGGCATAAGGAACACCGGCACAAGGAACACCGATGTCAGCCGTGCGTTCCACAGGAGCCCGGTCGACAGCTTTGAAGAAGCGACGTCGACCATCGAGCTGGATCAGGACCTGGGTCATGGCCTGACCTCGGCCCCAGGCAAGCCACATCGGACGACCGTCCACATCCGGCGCTCGCTGCGCTTCGTGCGCAGCGTGGCCACCGCCGCCTGCTGGATCCGTTGCCGCACCTTGCAGGCCATTGCACGCGATATTGCACGCCGGCGGATCCAACTCCAGGGGTCGCGTGCAGAACGCAAAGAGGCCACCGAAGCCGACGAAGCCATCGAGGCGATGAAGCCAGCCCTGGCGGCCTACGATGCCCTGCGGCCTTTCGTGTTCACCGCTCGCGACGAATGCCTGCTGGATTCCCTGGCCTTGCTCCACTTCCTGTCGCATGAGGGCCTGGCCCCACGCTGGGTTCTGGGCGTCAGAACGGGGCCCTTTGCTGCCCATGCCTGGGTGCAGGAAGGTTCGACGGTGCTGAACGACCAGCACGAGTATGTCCGGCAGTTCCGACCCATCCTGGTCGTGTAGCACCGGGCAGCGCCACTATGTTCCGGTACCTCGCCCTGGTGTGGAACGCGTCCCAGCCAAGACCGTCCGCCTCCGCACAACGGCTCGGCAGCATCTGGCAGCGGCAGGCGGGCTGGCGCCCCGCGCTGCGTCGACCGGGCCTGCAGGTGTTCACCACGGGTGAACGGCCTGGCATCAACGAAGCCCAGGTTCTCCATGGCGGTCTCGGCCTCGTGCTCGGCAAGCTGTTCCGCCGCGTCGAATTCGATGCCACGCCGGCGCCCGGCGCCATCCTCAGCGAAGCGGATGCGAAAAGCATCCTGGACACCGGCGGCCGCGCGCTGGTAGAGCAATTCTGGGGTCGCTACGTGGCCTTCCTGCCAGCCCCTTCGGACGCCACCCTGATCCTTCGCGATCCGAGCGGCTCCCTTCCCTGCTTCAAGCTACGGCATGGCGACGTCTGGATCTACTTCTCGTGGCTTGAGGACGCGCTGCAAGTCACCGCCGCGACCGGTGGAGAAGGAGAACCCGCAAGCCCTGCAGCTTGGACGGTGAACTGGGATGTCCTGGCTCATCGCTTCCTGTACGGCGCTCAGAATGGTCGCGAAACCGCCCTCACCGAGATCACCCAGGTCCTGCCCGGCGAACTGGTGGACTCGGAAGCCGGAACGTCCACGCTGCTGTGGAGCGCCGTGAGCCACGCACGGGCGGCCGCAGACCGGGATGGCATCGAAGCGGCGACCCTGCTGGGCCACGCCGTGCGCTCGTGCACACGCTCGTGGGCCAGCTGCTACGACACCCTGCTGCTGCGGCTGTCCGGTGGCGTGGACTCCTCGATCCTCGTCAACTGCCTCGCGGCCGGCCACACGCCGGCCGACGTGATCTGCATCAACTACTACTCGCCCGGCTCGGACACCGACGAGCGGCGCTACGCGATGCTCGCAGCCGGCCAAGCCGGACGCGATCTGCTCACCCGAGAGCGTGATCCTGCCTTCCGCATCCAGCGCCTGCTGGAGTCGGCCCGCATGCCCAACCCTGTCACCTATGTCGGCGCGATGAACGCAGCCACCGACGCCAAGCTGGCAGCGGCCTACCGGGCCGGCGCGATGTTCACCGGCGCCGGGGGTGATCCGCTCTTCTATGAGATGGCCAGCTGGTGGCCGGCGGCCGACTATCTGCGCGACTGCGGCTGGGACCCAGGCTTCCTGCCTGCGGCCCTGGACGCGGCCCGTGTCGGCCGGGTCTCGCTCTGGCGCTGCCTCAAGCTCGCGATCCGGGAGCATGTCAAGCCCGATCTGGCCGCGAGGACCGCAACGACCCGAGCCGATTGGCTGCCCGGCGATTTCGCGCATGACCGGGTGGACGGGCTTCGCTTCGCACACCCGGAACTTCGCGCAGCGACCGACCTCCCGATCGGCAAGTACATGCAGACCGCCGCACTGATGCACCCGATAGGCTATTACGACCCGTTCGAGCAGGCGGCTGCGCCCGAGGCCGTCCACCCCCTGTTCTCCCAGCCACTGGTGGAGCTTTGCCTTCGGTTGCCCACCTACCTGCTGATTCGAGGTGGGCGCGGCCGGGCACTGGCCCGGCGCGCCTTCGCCGCCGAGCTGCCAAAGCAGATCGCTGCCCGCAGGTCCAAGGGCGGCACCGACGACCACATCAAGGCGGTGCTGCAGAACGACCACGATTTCGTGCGCGGACTGCTGCTCGAAGGCCACCTCGTCCGCCGCGGGTTCATTGATCGCCCCCGGCTGGAGGCAGCCCTGCGCGGGGACCCCACGACGCTGGACTGGTCGCCCGGCCTGATCCATGAGCTGGTCGCCGTCGAGGCCTGGCTCGCCCGCTGGCTCGGATAGCAGCAGCCTTTCACGGGCTGGGAAAAGCGGCATGCCATCGCTGAAGGAACTCCGGGAACTCCGCTCAGCGCTGATGGTCCTGTGCAACGGCCTGGACCGATCCATGGCCTGGCGCCTCGCGGGTGCGAATGCACTGGCGCTGCTCGGTGGCGCCCTGGCCGGATTGGCGCCTCTGGCCCTGAAAGAGCTGATCGATGTCGTGAGCCGCCAGCCCAGCGACACCAACAACCATGCCACCGACCCTTGGGCATGGATCTCGGCGCTGGGCATCGCCTATCTGCTCTGCCTGAGCGCCGCGAGGCTCGCGTCCGAGATCCGGCCCTTCCTCGTCGGGGGCGTCGAGCAGCGGCTCTACACGGGCTTGCGGGTCCGCTACTTCACGCACCTGCTGGACCTGCCGCTCTCCTTCCACCTGGCGCGCCAGAGCGGCGCCATGGGTCAGCGTCTTCAGCAGGCGGTCTCCGGATACCAGCTCATCCTGGCCAGCCTCGTCCACGGCTTCATTCCCGTCCTGGTGGAGGGGGTGACCGTGGCCATTGTGCTGCTCACCCTGGGCCAGCCCGGCCTGGCCGCCACCTTCGTGCTCACCGGCATCGCACTCGCCCTGGCGGTCGGCAGGCACATGCCGCAGCTGCGCACCAGCGCACGCGCGGTCACGGGCACCATGGTCGATATGCAGGGCTTGATGGCGGACAGCCTGATCAATTACGAGCCCATCAAGTGTTTCGGCGCCGAACGAGAAACCCTGGATCGCTTTGGTGAGCGATGCCTCGCCCTCGAAACGCACTGGCGGGACCTTCTGCACCGGCGCCTCGCCATCGGAGCCTCGGTCACAGCGGTTTTCACCCTCAGCGTCGCGAGCTCGCTGGCGATCGCGCTCCTCGCCGTGTCGCAGGGCCGATTGAGCCTGGGCGGCTTCGTGCTCGCCACGCTGTACATGGTGCAAATCATTCGACCGCTCGAACTGCTGAGCAGCGCCGCGCGCGATGCCTCGCAAGGCCTGGCCTTCATCCGCCCCCTGCTGGAGGATCTCGGCATCTCCCCGGGCACATCCCCGCAGCCACCCAGGGTCCAGCAGGGGAGCTCGGGAGGCGAGCCGGCCAACGCTATGGACACGATGAGCGCGAAAGTCATGTCCATGGCCTCGCCGGTCCAGGCCGGTGTCGCCGTGAGTTTTCGGGGGGTGTGCCTGACCTACGACAGAGGCCCGCCCGTGCTCCGGGACTTCAGACTTGACGTCTCGCCAGGGAAGTCCATGGCCATCATCGGCGCCAGCGGTTGCGGCAAGTCGTCGCTCGTTCGCCTGCTGCTGCGGCTCCACGAGCCCGATGCCGGGGCCATCACCCTGGCGGGAACCCGGATCGATGCGCTACCCCTCGACGAACTGCGCTCGATGATCGCCGTGGTGCCGCAAGACCTGGCCCTGCTCAACGGCACGGTCGCGGCGAACATCGCACTCGGCATGGGCAGCGCGACACGCGCCAGCATTGCGGATGCCGCGCGCCTCGCCAAGCTGCATGACTTCGTCGCCGCCCTCCCCCACGGCTACGAGACCGTGATCGGCGAGCGCGGGCTCAAGCTGTCTGGTGGCGAGCGTCAGCGCATTGCGATCGCCCGAGCGATCCTTCGGCGCCCCCGCCTCTTCATCCTCGACGAGGCGACCTCGATGCTCGATGCCCCCACCGAGCAAGAGATCATGCAAAACCTGCTGGCGCTCTCGCAAGGGCGCACCCTGATCCTGATCGCTCACCGCCTCGCCACCATCCGGCACGCCGACGAGATCGCCGTGCTGGCCGGCGGCGCCGTCGTAGAGAGAGGCGACCACGCCACGCTGATGGCGCTTGGCGGCACCTACGCGGCGATGTGGCAGCACCAAACGGCCGAGGAACGCAGGCGCTGAGATGAACCGTGCTTCGATTTCAGGAGTCGCCGCCACCACAGCTGCCTGAGGAGATTCAGAGACTTTCAGAAGAGTTTGACAAAAAAACATAAACTCTTTGCAAATCAATTAGATAGCTCTCTACAATCTTGTCATGGGCAAAGAGATTCTGAGTCTCATTCGTGCATCCGGAGCCTCCGGAATGGCCCCGGACATGCTGATGACGTCCCTTGAGGAGCGGCTGAGCCGTTCCACGCTCAATCGCCAGCTTTCAGCGCTCGTCGCCGAAGGAAGCATCAAGCCGCTCGGTAAAGGTCGGTCGACGCGCTACCTGAGCACCACGCCCTTCTCGCGCGCAGAGGTCGACGCCTACTTTGCCCGGCCGGCGGCCGAGCGTCCACTGGCTCCGTTCCGGGAGGAGTTGCTTGAGCCGACTCCCAACATCGACCCGGAACGAGCATTGCGATGTACGCAAATCCAGGGCCTGGCCTACAAGCCGGACCGAAAGTACCTCGCTCAGTTCCTCGTCCTGTTCGCATGGTCCTCGTCCTTGCTCGAAGGGAGCACGTATTCGGAGTTGGATACGGAGGCGCTGGTCAAGTATGGGGAGAGGAATCCTGACAAGCCGATGGAGGATGCGCTCCTCGCGCTGAATCACAAGCTGGCAGGCCAGTACCTGTGGGATCACCGTGAGTTGTCGATGGAGACGGTGTGCGCGATGCACGACCTCCTGACAGACGACCACGGGATCATGGCGGAGGGGGAGTCGGACCACTTCCTGCCTAAGGCGCAACGTGGGCGGCCTCGGGAGTTCGAAGACGTGAACCTGGCGAACTCCGCCTACATTCCGCCCTTCCGTCCTGGCACAGGTCACGCCCAGGCAGTGCTCCAGCAGATCATCGACACCGCCAAGGGGCTCCCGCCGGTGGAAGCTGCGGTATACCTGCTGACGCGGATCGCCTACGTGCAGTCGTTCGCGAACGGCAACAAGCGCACCTCGCGCATTGCGGCCAATGCTCCACTGCTCGCGGCGGGCTTGGCGCCCTTCTCCTTCGTCGACATCAACAAGGCCAGCTACATCCGAGGCATGGCGGCCTTCTACGAGCTGGGCTCCATGCATGTCATCGAGCAGGCATTCATTGAAGGCTACGCGCGATCAATCGTGCGTAGCAGCAACCTGCCGGCCGCACTGCGAATTCAGAATGACGACAAGCAGCTGGTCGAGCAGTTGGTCGACTACGTCAACTCCGGCAAGCGCAGCCATGGCGACCTGCTGCGCGACTTCCTCACTCCCGGCGCAGGGTCTTGAGTGGAAGCGCCAGCGGCTGCATCAAGGGCGCCCAGCCCAACTCGGCTGCCTTAGACGTCCCTTTTTTAGCCCGACCCGCCAATTCTCCAAGTGGTGCGGCCGGCGGCAGTCCGAGGGGGCCCGCCACCCAGGCCGAATGGACCGCTCATCGCCGGTATGCACGATGAGCGACCGGTTCGCACGAAGGCAGGGCCAAGCACCAAGCCGCCAAAGAGACAGCACCCTACCCGATTGAGTATCAACTCAAGCTTGACCGCGCCGGGAGTCAAAGGGCCTTGCGGATGCACCGCGGCTTGGCATCGGCCTCGACCTTCATCAATGCCATCTGATCCCAGCGCGCGTACTGCGCCTGCAGGCCTTGCACCGTCTCGCCAGGGATCACCGGTGCCAGCCGCTTCTCGCCCTTCAGCCAGAAACGGTACCAGTCCACATTGCCCTGCAAGGAGATCATCCGCTCGCTGGGTCGCGACAGCGCGTGGCCGCCTTCCGGGAACTTGAGCATCTCGACCGGCCGGTACTGCCGCCGCAGCAGCGCATAGATGTCCGAGTTGTTCTTCGCCTCGGCGCCGTACGACTCGATGCGCAGCGCGGCCCGGATGCAGTCGGTGTGCAGCGAGGGGTCGTTGCGGATCCAGCGGTCCCGCGTTTCACCAAAAGGCGCCCCCTGGTTGCCCTCTTCCTTCGACTTCAGCGTGCTGTCGGCGAAGGCGTAGGTGATCGTCAGCGAATACAGCGTGTTGACGTCGCCGTCCAGGATCGTGGCGGCACGGATCGGTGCGTCCGTGAAGGTGATCAGGTTCTGCACCCGCACGCCGGTCGCGCTCCAACCCAGGATGCCGATCCGATCCCGGTCCACAAGGCCCTGCGCCACCAGCGCATCGATGGCGCCGCTCACACCATCGGCGAACGCGACGATCGAGCCATGCTCGTCCCGAGGTGCCCCGGTCGCCGCTCGCCACGGCAGCGCGAGCACCAGGATGCCCTCGCGCAGGAAAGCCCGGCCCGCAAAACCGCTGGTCGCACCGTCATAGTCGTTCGTCCCATCCCGATAGAAGCGTTTCGGATCGAAGCCATAGGACTGGATCACCAGCGGGTACCGCACACCGGGCTTGAAGTCCGCAGGCACCATCAGGCCGCCATCCCAGCGCCGCCCTTGGCCATCCGTCCAGCGGTACTCCTTCATCGTGCCCCACTGCTCGGCCACGAACTGCGGGTTGAGCTGCGTCAGGCGAATCTCGCCCCCGGACGGCCCCGCTGCGACGATGTCCGCCGGCTGGTTCAGCGCCTGGCGTACCTGCAGGCGCCAAGTCTGCCGGGCATCCTTTTCCTCGCCCTTGCCACCGGACATCCCATGGCGCTTCGCGCCACCGCCTGCGGCGCGCTCGCCCTCGCCTGTCCGCACAGTTCCAGAACCGTCCACCGCATCTCCCACCGCTTCATGCCAGCGGCCATCCGGCAGGCGCTTGAAGATGCGCCGCTGCTCGCCATCGATGGCCGTGAACCGGCCCTCCTCGCCGCCTGCAGCCTCCACCTTCTGCAGACGCGCCTTGAGCGCGGCGATGTGCTTCCACTCGCCGGAGGCGGGCCAGTACTCGATGATGTGGGAGGCCTCAGGTGAAGCCTTGCCGGCCGCCTGGTCGGCCGCCTTGGCGCCGCCTGCGGCACCCACTGGCAGGTAGGTGCCAGCGATCACGACGGAGGTGCCACCGTTCTGCCACAGCCGATCAACGCGCTGCCTCCCTCCCGGCGCAGAGTCGTCCGGCGCGTCGAGCACGACACGCGCCTGGCCGTCGCTCGCCCGGTACGCCATCATTTTCCGCGGGGCGTAGTTCGTCGGGCGGGAGAAATAGCCGAGGGGGTCCACCGCCGCCGAAGCACCGTACTGCTTGCTGAGCTCAGCCACCTGGGGATAGACCTTGGCCCAGGCCATTTGGCGCGCGGGCTGGTCTGTTGGCAGCAGTACCCAGCGACCGTCTGGCGAGATGCTGGCCAGCGGTGGATAGCCGGCCCTCGGGAAAGCCTCGCCGAGCGGTCGAGCAGGCATCCTCACCCCGGCCTCCGCAACGAAGAACTGGTGCAGCCGGTCCTGCGGGTAGAGATCGTCCTGCTGCCCATGGACGCTCCAGAACGACTTGGTCCCCACGATGATCGCGCGCGCACCAGCCTCCCGCGCGGGGTTGGGCACCTGGGAGACATAGACCACCCGACGCAGGTCGTCAGGCACCTCGAAGGCGAGAACACTGTGGGGCGCATAGGTCAGTTGCTTGACCTCGCGAGTGATCACATCCACCTTATAGACCTGATGCGCCTCATCGTTCATCCGCGCGCGAAACACGATGGTCCGGCTCCCTACCCAACGTGCTTCCCTCAGGGAGGGGTCCGAGTCGGCACGGTCCCTCGATGACTCCACCGCCAGCAAGAGCGACGGCGGTGCGTGAGGGGGCGCGGAGGCAGACGGAGTACCGGCTTGCGACCTCGAGCCCTCTCGGGCCAGCGCAGCCAGGCGAGCAGGACTCACGTCCATCAAGAGGATCTCAAAGCGGTTGCGGTCCGTCGCCACATTGGCCTTGCGCGTGACGATGAACAGCTGCCCACCGTCCGGCGAGATCTGGGTTTGCAGCGTCTCGTCGTCGTAGAGGACAGGCTGGATGATCCGGTTGAACTCGACCACCTGCTGGACGGTCGGGCCCACGGCGGCCGTCGCCGGCGCGGCAGGCAAGGCCAGGGGCAGTCCGGCCACCAGTGCCAGGGGCGCCAGTGGGGCCAGAGACACCATGGATAGCAGCCGTCGGGCAGCCAGGAGCAGTCGGGGCACGAGCCGGATCGACTGGCTCAAAGGCAATGACTTGAAGAAAGGTTTGCACAGCATGGGGCATCGCCGGCGCTCGGCCGGGCGCGAAAGTTGTAGGGTGCGTTGTTGGGTGCGTTGAAGGGGGCGTTGTGGGGAGCGCTGCAGAGAGCGAGGCCGGCACCGGCGCACGCCGACGCAAGGGCGCCGCGTCGTCGAGCGGGGCCGCGCTACCAGCTCACAGACAGCTGCAGGCTCGCGTAGCGGCCGCGCCAGTCGGCCTGGGTGACGTCGTAGTACGGCGAGCTGCCGACGTACTCCGGGAGGCGGTCCGCCAGGTTGGCAATGGCCAGCGACAGGCGCGCATCCTTGACACCGCTCAGTCCAGCGCTGAGCCCGGAGCCGAGTCCGAGACGCTTCAGGTTGACCGAGGCCGCGACGTCATGAATCCAGTAGCCGCCGAGCCTGCGTTCATCAGTCCCAGAATCCCGGTAGGCCCCCAGGTAGCGATTCGTGAGGCCCACGCTCCAGGGGCCCTGCTCGACAGCCAGTTGGAGCCGGCCTTTCCACTCGGGAGCCCAGTAGTCGACGGCCCGCACGCCCAGCCGTGACGCAGCCGCCGCACCTGGGCTCAGCGCGACGTCGTACTGGCGCGTCCGGGTCGCGCTGGCGGACGCGGACCACTTCGTCGCGCCTCTCTTCCAGGCGTGCGCGATCTCCATGTCGGCGCCCGAGGTTTCGAGCCGCCCATAGTTCACCTCCGAGTAAAGCACCCGGGTGATCTGGCCCGGCACGCCGCCGCTTGCCGGCGCCCGGGTGACGAAGCCGGGGAACTGCGCCTCGTTGTCGACCGCGGTCTGCGGCCACAGCAGGCCAATGAGTCCATCGATCTTCACCCGCCAGGCGGTCACACCGAACCGCGTACCGGACAGCGACGCGGGCTCCCATACAGCCCCCAGCGAATAGGCATTGCCCTTTTCCGGACCCAGGTCCCGATTCGCGGCACGCAGCACCTCGCCGCCGGTGACCAGGGCGTTGCCGCGCTGCGGATCCCGGATGCCATAGGCCTCGGTCGTGAGCGACACATTGTTGATGTTCATCTGCACCAGGGTCGGTGGTTTGAACGAGCTCGCAGCGGAGCCGCGCAGCAGCATCGATCGCACCGGCCGAATCTCAAGGCCCGCCTGGTAGGTGTTGGCGCCGCCGAAGTCGCTGTAGACATCTCGTCGCGCCGCCAGCGTGAGCGTGGCCAGATCCCAGGCCTTGCTCCCCGCACCGCTGGCGCCGGCCCCCTCGCGCCACAAGGGAACGCGGGCCTCGCCATAGGCCGCGCTGCTGGAGCGATTCCCGCCAGAGCGAGTCCCACCGACGATCTGGCTCAGGTAGCGATCACGCGCCGCCTCGCCACCGATGATGACGTCGACCGGGCCGGCCGGCAGGTTCAGCGGCGAGCCTCGCAAGAAAGCGCCGACCTGGTCCTTGCGACCCTCGTCATTGCGCACCACCCCCGGAAAGATTGCGGCCAGCACCTCGTCGCTGGCGGCGCGTCCCGCCGTGAACAGGTTGAGTGCCTGCGCTGGATCCGAGGACGCCAGGGCGGCCGTGCGTGCGGCTGCGTTGGCGGTGACGTTCCACGTCCGGTGCTGGCCGTCATCCAGCGTGGACGAGGCGGTCGCCTCCAGCTCCCAGCCCGGCAGCACCTCGCCACGCACGCCCAGCAGCGCGCGGGCAAATTTCGTGTCGCGCTGCAAGGTCTCCACACCGTTCTCCGTGCCCAGCCGGGAACTGACGCGCACCGCCACGCCGAAGGGGTTGAAGGCGTTGGAGGCGGGCACCAGCACATTGGCCATCAGGATTCCCGTCTCCTCGGCCCGCAGGCGGTCCTTGGACAGCGTCAGTTCGCCGAACGCCGACCAGCCCCCGCGAAACTGGAAATCGCCAGCCGCATGCAGCCCCAGGGTCTCGGTGCCGTGGGCCAACACATAGCCCTTGCCGGTGGCATAGGAGCTGCACAGATTGGCCTGGCCTGCCGTGGCCGCGAAGTCCGCGATGGAGAGGCCCTGGCCGGTACCGCCGGAAGGGATGGCCGCGAAAGTTGAGTTCAACCCGGGCAAGTTCGCCGCAGTGTTGCTGCTGACCGTACCCGGGGTGCAGTAGCGGGCACGGCTGTCGACGCCGCCCATGCGGCGGTAGTCCGCGTCCAGGAAGAAGTCCCGCTCGGCCATCGTCAGCGGCGTGGTCTTGCGGTACGAGCCCAGCACCAGGTAGGAGCTGGACGCGTCCCCGCCCCCTGTGGCCAGCGAAATGCTGCCGTCGCCTGCGCCCTTGGCGGCGCCCACCCGTGCGTCGAGTGCGATGCCGTCGATCTGCTTCTTCAGGATGATGTTGACGACACCGGCCAGCGCATCGCCGCCATAGACGGCGGAAGAGCCCACCGGCACGATCTCGACCCGTTCGACCGCCGCCATCGGGATGAGGTTGAGGTTGAAGAAGCGCGAGCCGGAGGCACCAGAAACCTGCACGCGCCGGCCGTTGATNCGATCTCGACCCGTTCGACCGCCGCCATCGGGATGAGGTTGAGGTTGAAGAAGCGCGAGCCGGAGGCACCAGAAACCTGCACGCGCCGGCCGTTGATCAGGACGAGGGTGGAGCCCAGCGGCAAGCCGCGCAGCTGCACGGCGCCCTGCCCGTTCGTCACGCCCAAGGTACCTTCGCCGGGGGACATCGCTGCCTCGTTCAGGCTGCTCAAGAATCGCTCCAGCGACGGCTGCCCGCTGCGCTCGATGTCCGCCCGCGAATAGACGTTCACAGGCGTTGGACCATAGGAATCGATGAGCTTGAGCCGTGTGCCGGTCACCTCGACGCGGGTCAGCGAAACCGGCGCCTCCACCAAGCTGGCGCCACCCTTGTCGGCGGGCGTCCCCGGAGACGCCTGCACGACCGGGCCGGCCGACCCACCGGCCTCTTCCATCCGGCCTGGTTTTTCGGCACCCACCGAGCCTGCCTGGCCGGCGGGGAACTGGCCAGGCAGCGCAGCCGGTGCCGGGCCTGAGGACAGACGCGCCTTGACCACGACCGCCCCACCAGGCATCTGCGTGAGTTCGAAGCCCGAGCCTTCGAGGGCCTGGGCAATCGCCTCCACCGCGGTCAACTGCCCTGACACAGCACGCGAGGTGCGATCTCCGAGCTTGACCGGGTCGAATAGAACGGACACACCGGTCTGCCGTCCAATGGCACGCAGGGAATCAGCCAGCGGCTGCGAAGGCTGCTCGATGCGATACCGCGCACCGGCTGGCTCGTCGGCAGCGCAAGCCAAGTTGCAGCCGAGCATCAAGGCCACAAACGCGCCATCACGCAGAACGCCGTGGTACGTGCTGGCTCGTGGAAGGAATTTGCCGATCATGCTTGCCTCTCATCTTGTTGTGGGGGTGAACAAGATGACGCGGCCTGCGCCGGTGCCCCCCTGAGGGCTTGCCCTACTGAGGTGCCGCGAGTTCCAGCCGGCCCGCCTGCTCCCGGACTTGAAGCCCGTGAAGCTCCGCAACGGCCCGGACAAAGCCCCGGGCATCGCCGATGTCGTACGCACCGCCGACCCGGAGGCTGGCCACATTGCCAAGGAGCACGACGGAGGTGGGGGAGTAGCGGTTCATCTCCGCCACGGCATCGCCCAGCGAGACATTCTCGAAAATCGCCTTGCCCTGCTTCCAGGCCAAGAGCGGCTCCAGCGGCGGCCGATCAATCTGGACCACCGCAGGGGCGGTCGACGCGGCCGCTGGCTGGGCCAGCCGAATGCGCTCACCCGGCTGCAGTGTGATCCGCTGCTGCGGCGCCATGCCCGCCTCCTGCCCGGCCGAGGCGGGCTGCACGGTGACCGCGCCTTCGATCAGGGCCACGGCCAGGGCGGCCTCACGGCCCTCGCGGCCCTCACTGCTCCTGCCGGGCACACGCACCGAGAAGACCGTGCCCACCGCAATGACCTCGCTGCCCCCAGCGCGCACGACAAAGGGTCGAAGCGGATCCTTGGCGACCTCGAACATCACCTCTCCGGCATCAAGGCTCACAGTCCGCCGGGCGCTGTCAAGCTCCACGCGCACCCTCGTGTCAGTGTTCAGAGAGATACGCGTGCCATCTGCCAGCAGGACCTGTTGCTGGCCGCCGACCTCGGTGGCGTAGACGGCCACGGCCAGCCATCGATGCAAGGCATAGGCCGCCACCACGACAGACACGGCCAGCAGTGCCCCCAGGGGCCACCGCATCCGTTGCCAGCGGCGCTCGCGCGCGAGGGTGTCCCTCGCTTTGGCGCCTGCCATGCCGGCGACGATCTGCTCAGGTTTCATGGACGCCACATCCGTCCAGATGTCGGTGCAGCGCTCGAACGCATACCCGTGTGCCGGCGAACGTGAGACCCACTCACGAAACTTGCGATCCATCTCGGCCGAACGGTCCGGCCCATGCAGGCGGGCAATCCAGGCCGCAGCCTCTTCGGCAACCCTGCGTGTCACGACGGGCGGCTCGCGCCCACCGTCCAGCGGTTTCTGCGCCCTGCCCTGCCTGTCATTGGGCACCATGCTCACCATCCTTCCATCCGGCGCATCAGCGCCGCCGTGGCTTTGCCGACGTGTTTGCCGACCACCCGCACACTGAGGCCGAGCACCGCCGCAATCTCCGGGTAGCTCATGCCATAGAACACATGCGCGATGAAGATCGCGCGAGTGCGCATGTCAAGCGCAGGGACCGTCAAGCTCAGACGGGTCAGCCGCTCTGCGCTCAGCACGGCATCCTCGGTGGATGAAGCACTCTGCGCGCCGCACGGAGCCTGAGCGAGCTCCTCGTCAAGCAAGAGGGTCTCCCCGTGGCTGCGCTGCGCGCGGTGCGCATCAATGGCGAGGTTCCATGCCGCGCGAATCAGGAAGGCATCGGGGTTCGACACCTCATGGGTCCGCTGGTAGCCGTCCAGCCTCAGGTACGCATCCTGGATCAAGTCATCCGCATCCTGGCCGGAGCAACCACGGCGCCGCAGCACCGCCCTGACATGCGACAAGACGCGTCCCCAGTCGATGAGTGCAGCCATGCCATCCCCTTCAACCCGAGTGTTCTCGGTGTTGCGACATCGATCTTAGGCGCGTAAATCACGACAGGAAAGCGCCGCTTACATCTGCGCCCCACCGCCTGCGATCCCGATATTCAAACGAAAACATGCATGTTCCCAGCGCAGCACCACGCCAAGAGGACAGTGCGACTACCGCGCTGAGAGCGTCACCCCATGACCGCGCGCGCATGTGAATCACGCGAGTTTCCCCTATGGGATGCCGCCAGATGGTCTGAGAGTGCAGCAGATCGACGATCCGGCACCGCGCCCCTTGCAGGAGACCATCAACAATCAAACGCCGAAAAGTCTTCGCACGCCAACCCTTGATCCCGCAGGCCGAGATCATCAGCATTCAAGGCGCAGACCCAGCATCGCGCGAACAGCGACTCCAGGGAGGAGATGGTCATGCATCGAACCCGCGACGACTACCGCCAGCCAGACGCCAATCACGGAGCCGGTAAACGCCGTGAGCGCCGCGAGCGCCGCCCATGCTGCCGCCTGTACCCCGTGCACGCCGGCATAGCCGCCCGCACGGCCAGCCGAGTGCAAGGCAACGTCCTCGCCGAGTGGTGGACCTTGTTCGTCACGCGCAAACAGGTCGATGCCGCCCTGACCGCAGATCCACTTCGCTTCGAGGATCCGCCCCTGTTCGAGCAACTCCGAAGGGACTTCGATCATGTCTTCGACCCTGCCAGCACAAGCATCGATCCGGGAACAGGCACAGGCATCGGACTACAGCGCACGAGCGCTGGCAGCGATTGTTCAGATCGCCGGAGCGACCGACCCGCAGACGCTGATCGGACGACTGGCCGATGCCACGGCGGCCCTAGGCGCCAGCGCGAGCCTTTACACCGCAGCGGTCCTCGAAGGCGACCGTGATCTCTCCTGCTTCAGCCTGCTCGCCGGCCCTCCGGCCTACGCGCATGCGCAGAACGAGATCGGACCCCTCACCGCGCATCCGTGGTTCAGATTCGCGCGAACCCATCTGACATCGGGCAGCGACCGCCAGGTTGGCATCGAGGAAGCGACCGACGCAGCCGCCCTGCAGCTCGCCCGTGAGTATGGTTTTCGGGCGTGCTTCGTCGTCCCCACCCCCTCGGGCCAAGACCTTGACCGACTTGGCATGCTGTGCGTAGGCAGCGAACACCCCGACGACTTCGAGGGCCCTGAGGCTGGCCTCATACGAACCCTCGCGCGCTCACTCGCGGCCGAGTTGCACGAGTGGCTCTTGCACTACCTCCACCAGCGACTGCTCCAGACAGCCAGGCTGGAGAGGACCGACATGAAGCTCCTCGCCCTCGAACACAGAGGCCTGCAGACCAAGGAAATCGCGACACTCACCGGCCTGAGCCGGGCATCCGTCGACTCGCGATTCCAACGCATCAACATGCGGCTGCACTGTTCGAACCGCAGGGCTTCGGCATTGCGCGCGGTGGCCTACGGGCTTCTGGAGCCAAGGTGATCTCGCTCTTGATTCAGTTGGTCGAACAACGCAGACGCAACGACCACCACCAGCGCCGCAGTAAGGTGCTCAGGCGCCTCCGACCAGGGACCAGAACGCAGTCTTGCGCCCATGCTTGCTCCGGAGCTGGGCCAGGAAGTCTTCATGCGGCGGCAATGGCGCAAGATCCGTGGGGGCCATCAGTTGCAGGCGCTCCAGGTACCGAGCAGCATGACCATAGGCCCGCGCATTGGCGCGCTCCAGGATGTTGAGCAGCAAGGCCCGGTAGATGGCCGTTGCTGCCTTGAGTCGTCCGCCCTCGGCCAGCTTCTTCGCTAGCGTCGGCAGCATGAAATAGTCCGCCCCGTCGATGGCCGCTGCCAGGTCGACCAGCACAGCTTCGGCGTCAGCCTCGCGATGAAGCTCGACAAGAATCTGTGCAGCCAGGCCTGGATTCGGCAAAGTCAAGGCAACATGCCCTGCGCGCTCCATCGACGCGACCTGCTGCTGAGGCGGCAACTCGTCGAGCCACAGGCGCAAGGCCTCGATCGACGGTGACTTCTCAAAGAGCGCTTGCCGCAGAGGATGGCTGAGTTCGGCGTTGCCGAGTTGGCCGTGGGCTTGCGCCAGGAGGCGCTGCCGGCGGTCGTCCAGATGGCCCCAGCTGCCTTCCAGCCACTTCATTGCGTCTTCTGGTCGGTCGGCCTCCAGGTAGGCCCGGACGATCGCCTCCTTCTGCATCGGGTTCGGGTCCGGCCGATAGCTCAGGATGGCGCGGACCTTGACGTCCGGATCCTTGAGCGCCTCCCCGATCAGAGACAGGGCAGCCGACACCTTGATGACTTCGTAAGGCAGTTGGCTCGCGCCCCGATGCTCGGCGACCAGCAGGGCCATCTTCCCCTCCAACTCCGCAACCAGCTCGCGCATGCCCTGCTCAGAGAGCAGCAGGTTTGCCTCTCGGAACAGGCCCTCGCGGGCGCCGTAGGCATCGGCGTTTGCCAGCTTCAGCAGACGCTCACGCAGCCCGGCCTCTGGGGCTTCGCACCGCGCGGCTGTATCCAGCCAGTACCTGCAGGCACTGCGAACGGCATCACCGATATCGCCACCGGAATCGTCGGCGCTCTCGAAGAAGGACTCGTCGGCCTCGATGAATGCCTCGAACACATCCAGGGCTGCGGCGGGATCCTTCGGCGCAAGTTCCCGGGCGACCTGATCCAGCCATAGCTCCAGCTTGGCGGCGAATGCACGGACAGACTTGTAGTCGTGGTATCGCTGCGAACGGCGCCAGCCGGCCAGCGTCTTCTTGAACGCGGCCGCGAGCTTGCTGGGGCTGTCGCAGAGTTGTAGGCGCTGAAGGCGCTTGTGCACGTCCGGATGGTCGTTCGCAAGCTCCAGAAGAATGGCCGCGAGCGTTGTCGCGTGCTGGCGGCGCAGGAAGGTGGCGAGATTTTCTGTGGGCATGTGCCGTCAGCCTACCGGAAGTTGGGGGGCGGGGCTTGCTGGGTTTAAACGGGCCGGTGCATGCACAGCTGTGCTTGGCAACGACTGGACGCGAACGGACCCATGGCGCTCAGGGCGAACGGGTACTGAGGCCCCATGTAGACGCTGCCGTCGACGGATTCACATCCGCCAAGCAGTCGCACACGAACACGTCACCTCGGGTCCAGGTCAGCCACTTCAATGCTGATGATTTGTGCGGGCAATCATGCGGTCGATGGCGATCACGAGCGGCGGCAAGTCCTGCGCGACAACAAGCCACACGGCCGCAACATCTATACCGAGGTACCCATGCACGATCACGTTGCGAAAGCCGGCCAGTTCACGCCACGGAACCTGCGGCTCCGTCGCCTTGAGCTCGCCGGACAGGCGCTGGCTCGACTCAGTGAGCGTCTGCAGATTGCGTATCACCGCGTCTTGAATCAAACGCGATGTCTCGAACCGAGTCATGTCTCCGCCGGTGTATTCGCGGACGCGCTCAATGCATTCCCGCATGTGTGCCAGCAGCACGCGGTCGCTGTCTGACCCTGGCGTCACAACGCGACCGCATCCGCGACCACTCGGTCGCGCAGCGCAGGATGGAGGCTTGTTTCAGTCACAACGTCCACCTGACGGCCCAGCAACTCCTGAGCGTCCAGCAACAACCCGCCCAAAGCAAGGGCGCTCGTGCCAGGGGCTAAGGTCACCAGCAAATCGACATCGCTGTCATCGCGTGCCTCATCCCGAGCCATAGACCCAAAGACGCGAACACTCGTGATGCCGCGGCGATGGGCCAGCGACAAAAGCTGTTCGCGGTGGGACTCGATCAGCGCATGCATATGCCAAGTGTAGCGGCGAGCGCTCCTCGCCGAAATATCAGGGGCCAAAACAACGCCTGCCGGAGCAGCCATTGGCCAGCCGAGATCAAGCGCGGCGCGGCACTGGGAGCCAAGATCGGTCTCGATGAGCCATCTGGGAGTCGCTGGCGATGCTGTCGGAGCCACTGGCGCAGCGTCGCCAAGCGGCGGCCGAGCGGCTGATCTACTTCCTACCCAGTTCAATCCGCCCTGCATGCGCCTGGACCGCCAGGTCGTGCAAGCCGGCCACCGCCCGCGCGAAGCCTTCGCTATCGCCGGTCTTGTACTGACCGCTGACACGCAGATCAATGTGACAGGCCAGCGGCCACTCAGGCGCGAGGGCCTCAGCCGTGATCGCTGCGGAGTCACCCCGACGCAGCCGAAACTTCCCGTGACGGTGAACTCCCAATGAAACCTGTGTGACCTCGCCTTCCTAGGATCGTGAATGCGAGTTCGATACGCGCATCTCGCTCCCCAACCACAGTCTTGCCAGGAGTTCTCCCCATGACCCAATGCCTCTCAGTTATCTCCCGCACCGCCGTGGGCGCTGCCACCCTGCTGGGGCTGTGTGCACCCACGCATGCCGCCGTCATCGATGTGACGGTCACGGTGCAGAACATGGCACCCGTCGACAGCATCAGCTTCGCACCGCTGCACGTCGGCTTCAACAACGGCAGCTTCGACGCCTTCAACCTCGGTGGCGTGGCCACCACACCGATCATCTCCGTGGCGGAAGGCGGTGCGGGCGGCGCCTGGCAGGCGGCGTTTGCCGCCGCCGACCCCACTGCAACGCGGGGCACCATCGGCGGCCTGTTGCTGCCGGGTGCCACCAGCAGCCTGACCTTCCGCGTGGACACCACGCTCAACCCGTTCTTCACCTTCGGTTCCATGGTGGTGCCGAGCAATGACTTCTTCATCGGCAACGACAGCCCCACCGAGTACCGGCTTTTCGACGCTGGCGGCAACTTGAACCTCTCCACCATCGGCATCAAGGCCAACGAGATATGGGATGCCGGCTCGGAGGTCTTCGACCCGGCTGCTGCGGCTTTCGTCGGCAGCAACGACCTGCGCCGTGACCAGAACTCGGTGGTGGCTTTCAACTTCGCGGAGTTCGCGGCCTTCAACGGCCTGACCACCGGCGCCGGCTACTCCTTCAACAGCGCCTTGACGGCCGACAGCGATGTGTACCGCATCACGTTTGGCGTGTCGGCCGTGCCCGAGCCCGGCAGCTACGCGCTGATGGCAGCGGGACTGATGGCCGTGGGTTTTGTTGCGCGTCGCCGGCGCGTCGGCACGCAGCAGCTTGGCACGGCCGCGGCCTGAAGCTCTGAGCTGGTCTCTCTGTTCCAATGAAATGCCGGCGTCGCATACAGGCGGCGCCGGCCGCCCATGAACGAACACCTCTTGCTGGTCGAAGACGACGATGCCATCGCAGTGGCCCTGCGCCTTCATCTTGAAGACGCGGGCTACCGCCTGCACCGCGAAGCCAACGGCCGGCACGCGATGGCCGCCATCGACCGGCAGCGCTGGGACCTGGTGCTGCTCGACCTGATGCTGCCCGGCGCCGATGGCTGGGAAGTCTGTCGCCACCTGCGCGCCCGGCATGCCGATGTGCCAGTGATCATGCTCAGTGCACGCTCTGCCGAAGCGCATCGCGTGCTCGGGCTGGAACTGGGTGCCGACGATTACGTCGCCAAGCCCTTCTCCATGCTGGAACTGGTCGCTCGCATCCGGGCGCTGTTGCGGCGCATCGAGCAGATGCGCTCGACAACCGCATCAAAGCAGGAATTCAGCTTCGGGCCCTTTCGCCTGGACACGGTGCGACGCGAGTTGCTGCGTGACGGCAGCACGGTGCCCTTGACCTTGCGCGAGTTCGATCTGCTGCACTTCCTGTTGAAGCACCCGGGCCGCCCTTTCAGCCGCGGAGAACTGCTGCAACGCGTCTGGGGCGAAGGCTTTGACGGTTACGAGCACACCGTCAATTCCCACATCAACCGGCTGCGCAGTCGCATCGAAGAAGACCCGCGCGACCCCAAGCGCGTGGTCACCGTGTGGGGCGTGGGCTACCGTTTTGATCTGCAGTCCGCACCATGAGTCCCAACCTACCCTTCACCAACCGGTCCTTCACCACTCGTTCGTTCACCACACGTCTATCGCTGGTCCTGGCCCTGCTGTTGCTGGCCTACGGCGCTTTCGTGGCGCTGCTCGGGCGGCAGGTGGCAGCCGAACAGGAGCAGGAGTCCTTGCAGCGTCTGTCGCATGGGCTGGCCAAGCACATCGTCGGTCACTGGCCCGAGATCGCCTCGCCCAACCGCGACGAGGCCGAACGCACGGCGCGTGGGGCTCTGCTGTCCATGCTGATGGCCG
Source organism: Paucibacter sp. XJ19-41 (assembly GCF_028462495.1). Taxonomy (NCBI): domain Bacteria; kingdom Pseudomonadati; phylum Pseudomonadota; class Betaproteobacteria; order Burkholderiales; family Sphaerotilaceae; genus Roseateles; species Paucibacter sp. XJ19-41. The sequence goes on along the minus strand of NZ_JAQOWX010000029.1, from coordinate 14,012 downwards.
TGAACCCAGGCGTGCAGGTGTACCTGCTGGATGCGGATGGCCGTGTGCAGCACTACATCGGCGAACCCGGCATGGTGCGGCAGGAACAGATGGATCTAGCCGCCATCCGCGCGTTTCTGGCCGGTGCTGCGCTACCGCTGCGCGGTACTGACCCGATGGGGTCGGGCGTGCCGCGCATCTTCAGCGCGGCGATGTTTCCGGTGCGCGCAGGCGATGTGCGCCCCCCGGGTTACCTGTACGTCATTCTGGACAGCCCGGCGCGCGACGCGGTGGCGGCGCAGGTTGGTGCCGACCGGGTGTGGAGGGGTGCCGCGATCGCCGCCGGCACGGGCCTGCTGGTGACCTTCGGGCTGGGGCTGTTCACCTTCCGCCGCCTGACGCGGCCGCTGCACAGTCTGGCCCAGGGTCTGCGCGACTACAGCCGGCGCGTCCCTGGGGCTGAACCTGGCGACGGCTTGGCAGCAGGCGCGTCGACACGCCCGGTGGGCGACGAGGTGCAAGCCCTTGCCGATGCCTTCGCCGACATGACGCACCGCATCGAGTCGCAGGCCGAGCGCGAGCAGCGCCAAGTGGCCGACCACCGCGAAATGATGGCCAGCGTGGCGCACGACCTGCGCACGCCGCTGACTGCGCTGCACGGTCACCTGGAAGCCCTGGCCGGTGAGACCGCACCCGACGCCGTGCGCCGCGGGGCCGTGCTGCAGGCGGCGCTGGCGCAAAGCCGCAAGGTCAGCCGGCTGTCGCAGCAGTTGTTTGAGCTGGCCGCGCTGCAGTCCACCGAACAGGTGCTGCACCGCGAACGCTTCAGCCTGGACGAAGTGGTGACAGATGCGGTGCAGAAGTTCGAACTCAGCGATGTGCAGCCCTCGGTCATGCTGCATGGCGTGCCACCGGGCCGGCTGGAACTCGATGGCGACCTGCAACTGATCGAGCGGGCCTTGACGAACCTGATCGACAACGCCGTGCGTCACGCCCTGGGGAGCCATCCCGTGCGTGTGAGCCTGCGACGCGAAGGCGCGCAGGCCGAGATCGTGGTCGAAGACGGCGGGCCCGGGCTGCCGGGCGAGCTGCACCATCGGCTAGATCAGGGCCTTTCGCTGCGTGACCCACCCATCAAGCGCAGCAGCGGTGGCATTGGCGGCTTGGGGCTGGCTATCGCACAGCGCGTGGCCGTGCTGCACGGCGGCAGCCTGCGGCCGCTGCCTGCGCCAGGGGGAGGTACGCGGCTGTGCCTGGCGCTGCCGCTGGTGGCTTGAGCCGCAGCGAAGCGCTGGGCACCGGGCAGGTTCGCCGATGGCGATGCTCGCGCGGCCTGCAAGCCAGCTGCGCCCTACGCGGCCAGCAGTGTCTTGAGCAGGGCCGGCCGAAATGGGCGAAGCATGCTCAAACCGCGCCGATGTATTCGCCCCGCGCCGGGTAGTTCTTCTCCAGGGTGAAGTCGAGTGCCGCCAAGAGTTCGTCGAAATGCGGCCGCGCGAAGGGCATGGTTTGCGCCGCGCCGTAGTACAGCGTGCCGTCCGGCCGCACGATGAACACACCGGGTTCGGAAAACAGCGCCGGCTCCTCGATGCCGATGGACGTGGTGCCGCGCGAGGTGCTGATGAACAGGCCCCATTCGCGCGCCTTGGCCAGGCTCAGGTCGTAGCCCATGCGCAGATCAGGCGCCTTCAGCTTATCGGCCATGGCCTGCGCGCGTTCGCGCCCGTCGCTCGAGATGGCGACCACCTTGATGCCGCGCTTTTCGAACTCGGGCTGCAGTCGGCCGAGTTCCAGCAGGTACTTCAGGCAGATCGGGCAATGCAGGCCGCGATAGAACACGACCAGCGTGAAGTTCGTTGCCATGTCGTCGCTGAGCGTGAAGTCGCCGTGGTCCAAGGTCGGCACCTGCAAGGGCGGCACGGCCTGGCGCGGGATCAGCGGGGACAGCAGTGACGGGTTCGACATATCAGTTCTCCAGGTTCAGGGGATCACGGCAATGTAGAGCCTCGGATGAGATGATTGGCAGCACTTCATCTCCATCACTCAACCATTCATCTCATGTCTGACCGTCTATCGGCCTTGCTCCAGCGTTTCGAGCTGCGTGCCCGCGTGTTCTATAGCGGCGCGCTGTGCGGCATTGCGAACTTCGACGGCGGCGCAGGCATCGGCCATCTGCACCTGGTCCGGCGTGGGCCGCTGGGTGTGACGGACTCGCTGGGGCGGCACAGCGTCGTCAGCGAGCCCAGCGTGTTGTTCTTCCCGCGTGACGGGGCGCACCGGCTGGACGGTGGCGAGCGCGAGGGCGCGGATGTCGTCTGTGCGTCGATCGACTTCGGTGCCGGTGACGAAAACCCGCTGCTGCGCGGGCTTCCGGCATTGCTGAGCGTGTCGCTGGCCGAGTCGCCGGGGCTGGATCTCGCCCAGCAACTGCTGTTCAGCGAGGCGCAGGCCAGCCGCTGCGGGCACGGCGCCGTCGTGGACCGATTGACCGAGGTGCTGGTGATCCAGCTCCTTCGCCATGCCATGGCACATCAGATGGTGGATGGTGGCGTGATGGCCGGCCTGGCCGACCCCCGCCTGGCCAAGACCATCAGCGCGCTGCACGCCGACCCGGCGCGAACCTGGAACCTGGACGCGATGGCCGGGCTGGCCGGCATGTCGCGGGCGCGCTTTGCCGCGCACTTCACCCGGACGGTGGGCATCCCACCCGGGGACTACCTGACCGGCTGGCGGCTCGGCCTGGCCCGCACGCTGCTGCGCAAGGGGCTGGCGGTGAAGCAGGTGGCCGCCGAGGTGGGCTACGCCAGCCCGGGTGCCTTCGGGCGCGTCTTCCTGCAGCGCATCGGCTCGACACCCACCGATTGGCAGCAAAGCGACGCGGCAGCAGGGCCTTGAAGGCGCTCTCAAGGAAACGCCGGGCCGCCCCAAGTTTCCTCGGCAGCTGGGTGGCGGGCTCGGCGCCACCCGGCCCTGGGGGCACTCAGATGCCGATCGTCAGGTTCACCCAGGCATCAGGCAGCCAAGCCAATACCCTCGCTTCCACCCACTTGTCGGCGCCGGTGAGGACGGCAATGCCCATGCCGCCCAGCAGCACGGCAAAGCCACGGCGCACGCCCTCGATGCGCGCCATGATCCAGTCGCGTGCACGCACGAAGCCGCTGCGCGAGGCGTAGGCCACCGCCACCAGCGGAATCGCTGCACCCAGGCCGAACAGCGCCAGCACCACACCACCCCGCAGCGCGCCGCCTTCGCTGGCCACCAGCGTCAGCGCCGAGCCCAGCAGCGGCCCCGAGCATGGGCTCCACACCAGGCCAAGCACGCCCCCCAGCGCCGCAGCACTGAGCAAGGAGCCGCCGTCGAGCCGGCTAGAGGCAGCGTTGGCCGCGCTGGCGATGGGCAGCATCCATTGCGCGAAGCGGTCACCCAGTGCGGGCACCAGCATCACCAGCGCAAAGGCGATCAACATCGCCGCCCCGGCCACGCGGATGGTGTCGGCGTCAATGCCCAGCGCCGGCCCGAGCGCGCCGAGCACCACGCCGATGCCGGCGAATGACAGCATCATCCCCAGTCCCATCGCCACCGGGGCGAAACGGTGGCCCTGAACCGCGCCACCCAGCACCAGCGGCAGTAGCGGAAACACACAAGGCGAGAGCGTCGTCAGTCCACCCGCGGCCACACTCAGGCCCAGTTGCGGCAGCGTCAGCGCAAGAGACATCGTGCTGGCCCGATCAAAGCGCCGTCTTCAACGCGGCGCGCAAGCCTGCCGCAGTGGTGTCACTGATGCTGCGGCTGGTCTCCTTCTGCCCGCGCAACACCACCAGCGTGGACTGGCTGCGGACGGCGAACTGTTTCTTCAGATCCTTCTCGGTGTCGTAGTTCACCGCCAGCACGGTCAGGTCCAGGCCCGGTTCGGACTTCATCGCCTCAAGCTGTTTGTCCTGAGCGCGGCAGGTCGGGCACCAGTCGGCGCGGAAGAGCAGCGCCACGGGCTTGTCGGCCTTCTGGGCTTCAGCCAAGGCGGCCGCCGAGTAGGGCTTGACGTCGAGCGCATGGGAGGACGCGGCAGCGCAGAACAGTGCAGCGGCAGTGATTAGTTGAACAAGTTTCATGGTCTTCCTTGGGGTTGAGGGGATGCGGTCGGGCTGCGTTCAATACAGGCCGTTTGGTGTTCGTCGTCAGCCCCGGCCTGCGCCTTACATCGGGTGCTGTGATTGTCGGGATCGGGAACTTGGCCAGTGATCCGATCGCCTCAGATTGCACGCGATTCGTCTCGTCTGCGCACGCCAAGCTTCGGCCACTCGACAATGCGAACTTCCCGACCCGCAAGAGAGAGCGCAAACATGGCCAAGCAAGTGAACACCACACGCCCTGTACCCGCAGCATCCATCGCCCGGCCGATGCTGCGCAATTTGCAGTTGGCGCTGGCAAGCCTGCCCCTGCTGCTGGCCTGCGCCTGCACCACGGCGCCGCCGCTGGCTGGCACTGGCCAGGCCTCGCTGCCGGTGCTGCGTGGCTGGTTCGAAGGGGAGGAGGTGTTCTACATCACCACCGACGTCTCGCACGCCGACGTGGCCCAGGCCAAGGGCGCGAACTTCGCGCCGCGGCTTGCCGATGCCTTGCCCGTAGGCCCATCGGTGCCGGGCCGTCGATCTTCGGTCGACAAGGTCTATGCCGTCACCAACTTCAAGCAGGAGAGCATCTTTGCTTCCGCGCCTTTCCCGATGGGCTCGGCGAATCGCGACATTGCCTACAGTCCGCTCTGGCAGATGGTCAAGGTCACCTGGGCCGCTGGCAAAACCCCGCAGACCCTGAAGTCTGAAGAAGCCGTGCTGGCCGCCGTCGACAGTGGTGCGGTGACGCTGGAGCCGACAAGCGTGGTTTTGAACTGCCCCATCGTGCACCGCGGCCCCAAGGGCGCGCTGCCCGGTGTGTCGCTGATTCAACCGGTGCGCTGAGCACCGCGGCGGAACAAGCCTCTTCTTTCGCGGCGCCGCGAACTTGCTCTGGTTCACTGCTGCGCTGACGCCGGGCAGGTTTCCGACAAACCTAAACTGGGGCGGTCGCATAGGTTGGACGGAGCTACCTGAAGCCGCCAAGAGTCTCGAGTGTCGGTCGTATATGCAGCCGTCTGACGGGACGGTGCACATGCGCAATTGACGCCAAACCCGGACGCCGAGTACGACACCTGACCAACACCCTATGTACGTCACCGACCTCACACACTTTCTGGACAAGTCGGGCGCGATCGGCCCTGTCAAAGGTCCAGCGCGCGCCATGGCGCAATTCAATGTTGATGTGGTCGCCCATGCCTCCGACGTGACGCCGAAGGCCTGTCCCGCGCCGAGGTGCTTCAAGTGCAAGAAGGGTGCGATCGAAGCGGTCCGGGCCAACGACGACGCCATCGTGTGGCGTTGCCCAATATGCGGCACCGAAGGACGTATTTCGAACTGGCAGGGCAGCTTCTGGGACCTGCGCGGCCGCCCACATGCCCCTGGCTAACTTGAACGGTGGATGCGATGGGACTGTCATCGAGATTGTTTCTGCTTTCCGCTGATGACGAGCTGCACGCGCTAGCCGGCACCGCCTTCATGCGAATGCTCCGGCGTGAAGACGTCGCTCGTGTGCCCCAGTTTGCCGGACAGCGCGTTCGCCAGGCCAGCGTCGTCGTCGAAGTGGTCGACGGCACGCCGTCGCGAATGGTGCACTGGACTTTCTCCGTTCTCGACTTCGACACTGACGGTTTGTTGGATGTCGAACGTCTGAACACCCAGCAACTCGCCCGTATGGACGCCCAGTTCGAACCTTCAAGACCCGCAGCGGATACGGGTGGCACCTTCGTCGACGCGGCGAGTCGCTTTGTCGCCCGAGGTGGCTCCTGGGCGCCCGACGAACGCCTCCTGCGTCGCATCGAGGCTGCCGCGCTGAGGCAAGTGTCGTGTCCGAAGGTTCGGATTGTTCGATGAGCCCCGCTGCATGGGTGAAGGCGGCCTGGCCTGTTGAGTGGGCTTGCTGAGCTACATGCCTGCACATTGGAGACTTACGTTCGACCGGTTCGACCGGTCTGACCGTGAACGACAGCTTCACCGCTGCGTCCCTTCAAACCATTTCCGGCCGCGCAAGCACAACACGTCTTCGAAGTCTTGCCCGGCCGGCCGTTGGCGGCGCGGCCTGTGATCGCTACCATCCCTACATATGCCGGGCCGGCATGTTCGAGGAGACTCCATGAGCGAGTTAATCATCAACCGCAGGCACGTCGGCGCCGGGATGGCGGCGCTAGCGGCCGGTGTCGCGACTGCACAGCCGGACGAGCGACCCAAGCTCCCGCCGCCCGAAGCGTTCGGCGACCTTCACACAAAGATGGTTGACGGTGTGGTGCGCACCGCCGGACGTAACGAGAACACGCTGGACTCGCCGCCCGGTCTCCGCAAGCTGATCGCCTATTTGGTCGAGTACAAGGTGCTAACCCGGGACGAGGCGAATGCGATCAATGAGGCGATCGCGGAGCTTGACGCGGTGGTCAACAGGAAGAAGCCACTCAGCGCGGCGCTGGACAGGATTAGCGCCATTGCCGACAAGGTGGGAAAGACTGCGGGCGCGATGGCCAAGGGCGTCATGTCGATTCTCGTGGCTAGCGTCAAGTACGCCTCCAACTTGGGCGCCAAACTCACCGACGGCGAAAAGGCCAATATAGTGCTGAAGGACCTTTCTGGATGCATGGCCGGCGGCGTTGCCGCATTGCTGGCGGGGCACCCGGAGCTGGTCTTGCTGGCAGTGCTATTTACCGCCGGTGGATTGTCAGCGGCTGCTGTCGGGGATGCATTAGCAACGAAGAAGTAGCGATCAGGATTGCCCTCACACGGCCGCGCCCGATAGCCTCGAGCTCCCCCAGCCTCCCGGAGTTCCGTGCCTATTTCGGCGCCAACTCCAGCCGATCCGCATGCTCTTGCACCGCCAAGCCGTGCAAGTTGGCCACCGCCTGCGCAAAACCGGCGCTGTCGCCCGTTTTGAACAGACCGCTGACCCGCAGATCCGCCGCGCGAGCGTCCACCGAGACCGGTGTCTGGCTGTAGCGATTCATCTCGGCCACGGCCTCAAGCAGCGACGCGTTGTCGAAGACGGCCTCGCCACGCTTCCAGGCCAGCACCTGGTCCATGCGCGGCCGGTCCCTCTGGGGCTGTGCTGCCGCCGCCGTGGGGTCTCCACCCGCGCCTTGATCGCCTCGCACGCGCAGCCGCTCGCCGGCCGCCATCACGATGGGCGACACGATCTTGGGCGTTTGCCCTGCTCGGAGAGCAGCAGGTGGGCCTCTCGGAACAGGCCCTCGCGGGCGCCGTAGGCATCAGCGTTTGCCAGCTTCAGCAGACGCTCACGCAGCGCGGCCTCTGGGGCTTCGCACCGCGCGGCTGTCTCCAGCCAGTACCTGCAGGCACTGCGAACGGCGTCACCGATATCGCCACCGGAATCGTCGGCGCTCTCGAAGAAGGACTCGTCGGCCTCGATGAATGCCTCGAACACATCCAGGGCTGCGGCGGGATCCTTCGGCGCCAGTTCCCGGGCGACCTGATCCAGCCATAGCTCCAGCTTGGCGGCGAATGCACGGACTGACGTGTAGTCGTGGTATTGCTGCGAACGGCGCTAGCCGGCCAGCGTCTTCTTGAACGCAGCCGCGAGCTTGCTGGGGCTGTCGCAGAGTTGTAGGCGCTGAAGGCGCTTGTGTACGTCCGGATGGTCGTTCGCAAGCTCCAGAAGAATGTCCGCGAGCGTTGACGCGTGCTGGCGTCGCAGGAAGGTGGCGAGATTTTCTGTGGGCATGTGCCGTCAGCCTACCGGAGCTTGAGGCGAGGCTTGCTGGGTTTCAACGGGCCGGTAGACAGCAGTGCCTGGCAACGACTGGCCGAGAGCGGCCCATGGGACTCAGGGCGAACGGGCGCTGAGGCCCCATGTAGACGCTGCCGTGGACGGATTCACATCCGCCAAGCAATCGTAAGCGTGGCCCCAAGGCCCCATTGCGCCGGAGTCAGCCCATGAGCACGATCAGGTGACGGCGCCCACGCTTGGATGTGTGCGCGTAACCCGATAGATGCACACATGAACAAGCGAGTCAGCAAGCCCCAAGACATTCGGCGCCGGCATGCCGAAGAGTTCAAGCAATCGCTGGTGCAACGCACCCTGGAGCCCGGCGCATCGGTGGCAGCGATTGCGCAGCAAGCCGGCGTCAATGCCAACTTGCTGTTCAACTGGCGGCGACTGCACCTGCAAGCCCAGCCACCGAACACTTGCGACAACGATCCCCCGGTTCTGCTGCCTGTCACTGTGGTGGCTGCAGAGGATCCAGGTGCGGCCTGCGTGCCGACGCCCTCGGGCCCGCCACCACGCACCGCACCGGCGGGCACCATCGAGATCGACATCAATGGCGCTCGCGTCCGCCTGCGCGGCACGGTCGACGAGGCCAGCCTCAGCACTGTGCTGCGCGCGTTGGCCAGCGTCCCATGATCGGACTTCCTTCAGGCACCCGCGTGTGGATCGTGGCCGGCCACACCGACATGCGCAAGGGCTTCGATGGCCTGGCAGCGCTGGTACAGACCGCACTGGCGGAGAACCCGTTCAAGGGCCACGTGTTCGTCTTCCGAGGCCGGCGCGGCGACATCATCAAGGTGCAGTGGTTTGACGGCCAGGGCCTGATGCTGCTGGCCAAGCGGCTGGAGCGCGGGCGCTTCGTCTGGCCGCAAGCCACGTCGGGCAGCGTGTCGCTGACACCGGCACAGTTGTCGATGCTGCTGGAGGGCATCGACTGGCGCATGCCGGTGAGAACGCACCATCCGGAACTGGCTGCATAGCGAGTCGGTGGCGAGCTCTGCGGGGCAGTACCAATGGTCAAGGGAGAGCCCCTATCTCAGACTCGATGCCTGTGTCGACGCCCACCCATCCGACCCCCACGATCGACTCGCTGCTGCGGGTCATTGAGGCTCGCGACTCCGAGGTAGCGCTGCTCAAGTTGATGGTCGACAAGTTCAAGCTGCAACTGCTGCGCCGCGTGCGCTCCGAGTTTGGCACCTCCAGCGAGCAACTCGACGCCCAGATCAACCCGATTGACATCGGCACGACGCCAGCACCGCTTGCAGCCGTTGCACCCGTCAAGACCAATGCGGCGAACGCACCCGAGATCGACCGCAGTCTGCCGGCCCACCTGCCGCGCGAAGCGCAAATCCACCGGCCCGACACCACTGCCGCACACCATGACACCGCAGGCCAGCGCTGCGGCTGCTCAGCCTGCGGCGGCCGTCTGCGCCAGATCGGGCAGGACGTCTCCGAGCAACTCGAGTACGTGCCCTCGCACTTCAAGGTGATCCGCCACGTGCGGCCCAAGCTGGCCTGCGTGAGCTGCCAGTCGATCTTCCAGGCCGCAGCGCCGAGTCGTCCTATTGCGCGCGGCATCGCCGGGCCCGGGCTGATCGCCCATGTGATGGTGTCCAAATACTGCGACCACATTCCCCTGTACCGGCAGAGCGGTATCTACGCCCGCGACGGCGTCGAGATCGACCGATCCACCATGGCCGGCTGGGTCGACCGCGGCGATCAGCTGCTCGACCCACTGGTGGCTGCACTCGGACGCTACACGCTGGCCGGATCCAAGGTGCACGCGGACGACACGCCGGTGCCCGTGCTCAGCCCCGGGCTGGGCAAGACCAAGACCGGGCGGCTGTGGGTGTACGTGCGCGACGACCGGCCGGCAGGATCGAAGGACGCGCCGGCGGCCTGGTATCAATACTCACCCGACCGTAAGGGCGAGCATCCTCAAGCCCACCTCAAGAACTACCGTGGCATCCTGCAGGCCGATGCCTACGGCGGCTGGATCAAGCTCTACGACTCAGGCAAGGTCACCGAGGCCGCTTGCTGGGCTCACGCGAGACGGCCCTGGTGGGATCTGTATCTGAGCACAGGCAAGGCCGAGGACTCCATTGCCGCCCAGGCACTGCGGCGCATCGCGGCGCTGTACGCGGTGGAGAAGGACATTCGAGGCCAGCCGCCCGATGTGCGCCAATCCCAGCGCCAGGCGCGTGCTGGTCCGCTGCTCGACGAGATGCATGCCTGGCTGAGCAGCCTGGTCGGGCGTGTGTCGGCCAAGTCCGAGCTCGCCCAGGCCATCGGCTACAGCCTGGTGCGCTGGCAGGCGCTGACGCGCTACCGCGACGACGGGCGCATCGAGATGGACAACAACGCGGCCGAGCGCGCCCTGCGCGGCGTAGCCCTGGGAAGAGGCAACTTCCTGTTCATGGGGTCAGACGCGGGCGGCGAGCGCGCGGCAGCAATCTACAGCCTGGTGGAGACGGCCAAGCTCAATGGCTTGGATCCGGAAGGCTACCTGCGCGAAGTGCTGGGCCGCATCGCTGATCATCCGGTCAACCGCATCGACGAATTGCTGCCGTGGAACATCGAGCGGCACGACAACGAGCAAGGACAGACAGCCCGCGCCCTAGTCGCTTGAGAACGGCGCCGCGCTGTGGCATCAGAGGAATCAGGCGTGAACTCGCAAGTCAACGACCCCCACATGATCGACGCTCTGCAGGCGGCATCGAGCCTGCAGCTCTACCAGCTCAAAGCCATCATCGAAGGCATGCTGGCCGATCCGCGGCGCGGCCTGGCAGCCCGCGCGAGTCTGCATCTCGGTCAGCCCGTGCGCTTCGTCGACTTCCGGGACGGACAGATGCGCAGCGGCAAGATCATCGCCTTCAAGGACACCCAGGCCACCGTGCTCGAACATGGCACGAAGCGAACCTGGAAGATCCCCTGCGTGTCGATGCAGGGCTACACCGAAGCTGAGCGGCAGGACGAGCAAGCGGCGTACGTGCCGCCGCCCGAACCCGCCACCGCGACGACCAAGACCCGCGAGTTCCAGAAAGGGGACACCGTGACGTTCGAGGACCGCGACGGTCGCAACATCACGGGCGTGGCCGTGCGTATCAACCAGCGGACCGCTACGATCGGCACGGGTGACGGCGGGAGTTGGCGTGTGCCGTTCCACATGCTGCGCCACGTGCTCGACATCTGACCCCTGCCAAGTTCAACACGCTGCTCGAGTCAATGGGGCCTTGGGGCCACGCTTACAAGCAATCGCACAAGCTCAGCTCAGCTCGGACCTAGGTCAGTCGCTTCAATGCTGGCGATTGGTGCGGGCAGCTTCGACGTGCTCATCAAGAGGTCCTCGTCCTCCAGGGTCTTCCCGACTTCCAGGACCTCGCGGAGCCAGTACCGCCGCTTGCTAGTGGCGTGCCAGGTGTTGCCCGCATCGTCGGCGAGCTTGACCGGGCACGTGGCCAAAGAGCGGGTCGGCCGTCGGGCCATGGTGGACGATCTCCTTGCGGAGCCATCTGGAACGGCTGTTGACAATGCGAACGACCTCACCGAGGAATTCGGTCTGTTTTAGTCCATCGAAATCCGGCGCCCTCACTTCACGTCTTATCGGGTGCTCATTCAATGATTGGCACAGGCTCGCGGTCCTCGAACGTGGACTGCACGGCCTCGACGACGCGCAGGGCCAGTGCCTTCTCTTCCAGTCGGGGGTACTCCTTTGCGAGTTTGCCTGACACTCGCCAGCCGCTCTCCTTGATCGAGCGGATCATGCGCACCGCGTCCGCGTCGGGCATCTCCAGCACAGCTTTGATGCGCTGCTGCGCCAGCTGAAATCGGACGAGGGTCCGCGCCTCGTCCGCCATCTCGTGCTGGATCGTGTGGGCCACGAGTCGTGCCGTGTAAATCACATGCTCCGTGAGATCCGGATAGCGCCAGGCATGGTTGGCGTTCTCATAGGCATCGAATATGAGGTTCGAACGCATCCCGTCCTCGTAGGTGCGCATCTCCCCGAATCGATACGCTGTGGCGTATCGCCGCATGAAAGGACGCGAGAACACCTCAAGAACCGAGTCGTACCCGTGCCCAAACTCGCGCACGCCGGTGATGGTGGCCGAGATCGGAACGATCACACCAGACGGAATGGCGTTGTCGCGCTGCAGCGTATCGCTGATGAGGAAGCGGTGGATGCGACCGTTGCCGTCGCTCATGGGGTGGATATAGACAAAGCCAAATGCCAGAGCCGCCGCCCGCGCCAGCGCCTCCCTGCCCCGGGTTGCCTGCTCGAACACGCGCAGCCCCTCCAGCATGGCGGGGAGTTGCGAGAAGTGGGGACCGATGTAGTGGACGATGTCATCGCGTATCGTGGCCTGGCCGACGAACACAGGCGACTGACGTAGACCGAGGCGAAGCGCGTCGTCGCCGAGAATGCCCCGCTGTAGCAGGGTGAGGCTGCCGCTGTCGAGCGGTTCTTCCAGCTTGCCGCTGTGCTCCGCCATGACGTGGGCGTACCGCTTGATTCGGTCGGTCTCGTCGGCCTCGTGCTCGATCAGGAAGCTCGCACGCGACTCCTTGAGCGATAGCCATGCCGCCGCGCGCATCAGGACATCTGCCCCGAACTGGCGATCCAGTTCGGTGATCGCGCCATGGGGGTCAAACTCGAGTGCCTGGCCTAGAGCCTGGCTACGCCGGATCAGAGGGCAGAAAGCCGGCGAACCCGGCAGATTGTTATTGATCCGCCAGCGCCGCTCGCGAACGGCTTGGGTGCGTGTCATGTAGGCGTCGCCGGCCACCGCGTCAACATAGGTACCCCCTGCCAGATCTGGCACGTCCAGTCGTTGCCCCGTGAGCCATTCATAGAAGAACCCCGCGCGGCGAGCGTACTGCCCGAAAGGCTCCGCCTTGCACCACTGTTCGAGTGGAGCCGGCCCGCAGGCAGCGAACAGGCGCGAGAAAAATTCGAAGTGGATCTCCTCGTACTTCAAACCGAACTCGAAATGCCCGGCAAAGGTGTCGGCAGGTCTGTAGACGTTTGGATACTGGCGCTGAATTCGCTGCGGAGACTCCCTCTCCGAACGTGTCGTGCCAATGACCGACTCCACCCGCAAGGGCTGAACCAACACGATGCCGAATTGGGCCTCCAGAGCTTTGAAACCGATCTGCACGTTACAAAAATCCTCTCATACGCCAAGAAAAACGATGCCAATTCCCGCAGTTGGTCAAAAAACGCGACTGACAACATCGTTACACAAATTGGCTTGTGATAGAAGAAAAACGATGACAAATACAATGAAAATGAAAAAAACGATCTTGCTCACAAACACGAGCGGCTTTCTAAAATCCATAGATGCGACATCCGCGCCATCGCCGCTGATCTGATCGGCGATGCAGGGATAGCGCGGCCCGCCTGCTCGGACTATTCACACTGGCAGCAAACCTCACCCGATGGCACAGGATCGTGACGTCACCATCGCCAGCGCGTTCTCGCCCGTGAACTAACGGGGCACCATACCGAGTGTGACCGTATCAGCGCGCCCGTGGCCGTAAGGGGTCGCAGGCGTGTGCCTCGAGCTTTGTAGTCCGCCCGGCCGAATAGAAGATGCTCACAAGGTGCTCACACGTAAAACATGAGCACCTTGAGCGTCCGGCGATCCCTTCTTGGCGGCCGGCTCCTGGAGTCGGTGCCTGTTGATCTCGTCGTGATCGTAGAAGCGGCCGACTGCGCGATCGAGTCGTCGCACTAGTCTCCGCGAAAAACTCCCGTGTTCCAGCAGCAGCCCGCCGCTATGCTTGCGCGTCGCATCCAGCCCCCTCCCCCATGCACCCTAGCGAATCCAACGGCGCCGTCTACCGGACCCTGCTTGAATCCACCCGTGCCCTCCCATGGAAGATCGACTGGGCGACCTTGACCGTCCGCTCTATCGGCCCGGAGATCGTAGCCCTGCTCGGCTGGGCGCCCTCGACTTGGGTCAGCGTCAATGACTGGGCCTCGCGCATGCATCCGGACGACCGCGAGCGCGTCGTCAACTTCTGCGTCTCGCAGTCGCAGGCAGGCGTGGACCACGAGGCCGACTACCGGGCGCTGACCGCCAGCGGCGAGTACGTGTGGATCCGCGACGTCGTGCATGTGGTGCGCGACGAGCACGGGGCTGTGGACTCGCTGATTGGCTTCATGTTCGACATCA
>NZ_JAQOWX010000289.1:0-684 GCF_028462495.1 Paucibacter sp. XJ19-41 | reverse complement strand
GGCCAGAGCCTGCTGTACAAGCGCAACGCACTAGGCCAGGTCGAGCGGGTGGAGACCCGCGACGGCAGCGGCCAGCTGCTGGCGGCCTATGACTTCCGCTACGACACGGCCCACCGGCTGGTGGGCATCCAGGACTCGCGCGGCCCCTCGCTGAGCTATCAATGGTCGCCCGGCGGGCGGCTGGGCCGCATGGCGATGGCGCCGGCCGTCGGGGCTCCTGCCAGCCACAGCTGGGACTTCCGCTACGACGCCGTGGGCCGGCTCTCGGCCATCGTCGCGCCCAACGGCCAGAGCGTCACGCTGGCGCTGGATGCCGGCGGTCGGCTGCTGGAGCGCAGCATGGGCAATGGCCTCGTGAGTCGCTACAGCTGGCACCCGGAGGGCAGCCTGGAGAGCGTCGAGCACTTGGCCGGGGCCGGCACGGTCGCCAGGAGCAGCTACGGCTACGACCTCTGGGGCCAGCGCAGCACCGCCGTCAACAGCCTCTCGGGCAGCAGCCAGACCCTGAGCTACGGCTACGACGCGCTGGGCCGGCTCAAGAGCGTGGCCAACGGCACAGCGGCCCAGCAAGAGGGCTATGGCTTCGATGTCTTCGGCAACCGCAGGAGCAAGACACGCGGCAGCCCGGTGACGGCAAGCTGGGACTACCAGTTCGACGCGGCCCACCAGCTCACGCAGGTGCAG
>NZ_JAQOWX010000288.1:0-703 GCF_028462495.1 Paucibacter sp. XJ19-41 | reverse complement strand
GGCGCGACGCTCCCGGCGCTGGAGGCCGCCCGCCATGCCGGCCATCCGGCCGGTGAGCGCCTGCTGGCGCTGCTGGCCGGCTTGCCTGCCGACGCGCTGGCCTGCCTGTTCCGCACCGATATCTGGCGGCTGAAGCGGCCGCTGCGCACGCGGCGCGGTGTCGTCGAGCTGGCCTTCGACGAGGGCTTTCTGATCGCCGATGGGGCTGCCGGCGGCCCGCAGCGCCTGCCGGTCTGCGAGCTTGAGATCGAGCTGCTCAGCGGCGCGCCGCAGGCGGTGCTGGAGGTGGCCCAGCGCCACGCCCTGCGCCTGGGCCTGTGGCTGGACCAGCGGACCAAGGCCCAGCGCGGCGATATGCTGGCCCGCGCCGAGGCGATGGCACCGCCGGTCGGCGCGCGGCCCGTCCAGCTGCAGCGCGGCAGCACGCCGGCCCAGGGCCTGCACGCGGTGTTGCTGGCCTGCCTGCAGCAGATCCTGCCGAACGCCAGCCAGCTGGCCGATGGCCTGTTTGCGCCCGAGCATCTGCACCAGCTGCGTGTGGGCCTGCGGCGGCTGCGCAGCGCGCTGGCGCTGTTCAAGGGCCTGGATGCGGCGGCCGATGACGAGACGCTGGCCGAGCTGAGCGCCGCGCTGTTCCGCGGCCTTGGTGCGGCGCGCGACGGCGATGTGCAGCGCGACAGCCCCTGGTCGGCCGAGCTGGCGG
>NZ_JAQOWX010000287.1:0-735 GCF_028462495.1 Paucibacter sp. XJ19-41 | reverse complement strand
GCTATCCGCAGCTGCGCCTGAGCGGCTCGTTCAATATCGGCGCGCTGCGCGTGGCCGGCTCGCGCGACGACGGCAATGGCTGGTCGCTGGGCCCCAGCCTGAGCCTGCCTTTGCTGGACGGCGGCGCGCGCCGCGCCCAGGTCGATGCGGCCCAGGGCCGTTACGAGGAGGCGCTGGCGGCGCATCGCGGAGCGCTGCTGCAGGCGGTGCGCGAGGTCGAGGAGGCGCTGGTGCGGTTGGACTCGGCCCAGGCCCGCGAAAGCCATGTGGCGGCCAGCGTCTCGGCCTACGAGCGCTCGCTGGCCGGCACGCAAGAGCGCTGGCGCCAGGGGCTGGCCAGCGCGGCCGAGCTCGAAGACGCGCGGCGGCTGGCGCTGAACGCCCAGGCCAGCCTGGTGCAGGTACAGGAACAACGGGTCGCCGCCTGGGTGGCGCTTTACAAGGCCAGCGGTGGTGGCTGGCAGCAAGGGAGTAGCTCATGAACAAGACATTCAACACCGGCCTGCTGGCTGCTGCGCTGCTGATCGCAGCGGGCCCGGCGACAAGCCAGACAGCAGCCAAGGCCAAACCGGCGCTCAGCGTCAATCTGGTCAGCGCCAGCGCGCAGCAATGGGAGCAGGCCGTGCAGGCCGGCGGCACGGTGGCTGCCTGGCAGGAGGCGGTGGTCAGCGCCGAGCTGTCCGGGCTGCGCCTGGCCGAGGTGCGGGCCCAGGTCGGCGACCGGGTGCGGCGCGG
>NZ_JAQOWX010000286.1:0-739 GCF_028462495.1 Paucibacter sp. XJ19-41 | reverse complement strand
TGCTCACCGCCATCAGCTCGATGCGCTCGAGGGCGGTGGCGCTGCCCAGGCTCAGTGTGGCCGCCGCGCCATTGGCGACCACGGCCACCCAGCCGCTGGTGTCGGAGCCGACCGTGATGCCGTCTTTGAGGTGGGCGGGTGGGTAGCTGGCGGCGCTGTAGTCGCCCGTGGTGCTCAGGGTGTTGCCGCCCAGCGGCGTCTGGTTGGCCGCCGTGCCCGCGCTGAACAACGCCACCACCGAGCCCAGGCCGTCCTGCACGTAGTAGGCCGCCGTCGCGTCCGGGCTGCCGCTGGCACCGGTCAAGCGCATCAAGGGCTCATCAACGCCCGGTCCATGCGCATAGACGGCCACCGGCGCACCGCTCAGCGCGTTGCCGCCCCACTCGGCGGCGATGTCATCGCCGTTGTAGACATAGTGGCTGACGCTGGCCCCGCTGCTCTTGCGCAGGCGCCGCCCGGCGTCGTCATAGGCATAGGCCTCGCTGAGCGCCTGGGTGCCGGCCTTGGCCAGACCCACCAGCTGGTCCAGCCCGTCCCAGCTCAAGCTCGTGGTCTGGCTGCCGCTGCAGTCGCTGGCGGTGCCGCTGATTCCTGTGCCTTCGCAGAGTTTTCTGAGGTTGCCGTTGTCATCAAAGCGCAGCAGGGCCTGGGTGCTGGTGGCCCCGGCGATGGTCTGCTGCACCTGCGTGAGCTGGTGGGCCGCGTCGAACTGGTAGTCCCAGCTTGCCGTCACCGGGCT
>NZ_JAQOWX010000285.1:0-753 GCF_028462495.1 Paucibacter sp. XJ19-41 | reverse complement strand
GGCCAGCGCGGCCCAGCCGGGCGCGAGCGGCTCGGCCAGGCGCGCGGCCTCGGTGGCGCTGCAGGCCAGGATCACGGCGTCGAAGCCTTCGCCATCGACCCGGCCATTGGCATCGACATGATCGACGCGCCGGCCCAGCCGCAGCTCGGCGCCGCGCGCGCGCAGCCATTGCGCCGCTGGCTCGGCCAGCAGCTCGCTCAAGGGCAGGCGCGGCAGCAGCAGGTCGGCCGAGCCGCGGCCGCTGAACAATGCATCGCGCAGCACGCGCAGAAACACCGCTGCGCTGGCCTCGGTCGCCGGCGTGTTCAGCGCGGCCACGCACAGCGGGTCGATCAGCTCCTGCCGCACCGGCGCGGGCAGGGCGCGGCACAGTGTGTCAACGCTGAGTTCCTCATCGCAGCGAAACCCCGCCAGCGCCCAGCCCAGGCTGGCGCGCAGCAGCGCCAGCCGGGCAGCAAGCGGCCAGGCCCGGCACGCCAGCACCGCGCGGGTGAAGGCGATCAGCGGCGGCCCCGGCGGCAGGCGCAGGCCCTCATGCTCGGGATAGCGCAGCCGCAGCGGCGCGCGCCACAGCGCCACCTCGGGGTCGACGCCGACTCGGCGCATCAGCGCCAGGCTCTCCACATAGGCGCCGATCAGGATGTGCTGGCCGTTGTCCAGTCGAGGCGGCTGCGCCAGGCTGCGCGCGCGGCCGCCCAGCTGCGGCGCCATCTCGATCAGCGTGACGCGGTGCCCGGCGTCGGTGGCCCGCAC
>NZ_JAQOWX010000284.1:0-755 GCF_028462495.1 Paucibacter sp. XJ19-41 | reverse complement strand
TCAGTTTGAAATCCTCCTCGCAGATGTCGGCAAGCTGCCGCCTTCTACTTGAGCGACGAAGAGTGGTTCTCTGATTCATAACAATCAGTGCCTGGGAATGCTAGCCAGGAGAGACGGCGTTTCGCGCCAGGAGCCGCCATAAAGGGCCGGCTGATTTGAGGCCTTCCGACAATTCATAGAAATTCGCCTCCTGCTTCCTCCGATCGGCGCCTTGATCTCAAATAAATTGTGCTAAGCAACTCCGAGAAATGCATCGAGATGCGTGCGGTAAGGGCACGCTTCGCCAGCATCGATTGACCTTTCGCCGACGTCAGGTGATATTGGGGACATGGTTTCTAGACGGATCACGCCACCGTTTCATGCAACGCTGCCAGTAGACGCGTCTTGCGCCACGTTTGACAAGACACCAGATACACCACCGACCGAGTTCAGAAAAGCAGATATCGGCCGAGAGCGCATCGATCAGATATCTAGGACGCTCACCAGTATTGGGGGGTGGCTGCCGGACGAAACGCTATTCAGCCAGTGCAGCAGATGGCATCGGGTTTGTTCAAATGGTCGTGCTTCGTCCACGTGCTTAGACCTGTTTGGTCATCCGCGGATCGGCTCAGCGCAGGACTTCCCAGCCCGCGTAGCGTGCTTCGATGACCGCACTGGCGGCGCGCTTGGGCCTGCCAGATTGATCGCGGGTGATGTCCCGGCGCGTGGTGTAAGTCCACAGCCCGGAGAGGCTGAGATGCGCGGGGTACTCAGCG
>NZ_JAQOWX010000283.1:0-761 GCF_028462495.1 Paucibacter sp. XJ19-41 | reverse complement strand
GGCGGCGGCCGTGCCGCCCCAGCAGCGCCTGGACGCGCAGCGGCGCGACTGGGACGCGCTGCTCGGCGCCGCCCGCGTGAAGACCCCCGATCCGCTCTTCGATGGGCTGGTCAATCGCTGGCTGCTCTACCAGGCTGTGTCCTGCCGGCTGTGGGCCAAGGCAGGCTTCTACCAGGCGGGCGGCGCCACCGGCTTTCGCGACCAGCTGCAGGACGCGATGGCGCTGGCCTGGGCCGCGCCGCAGCTGCTGCGCGAGCAGATCCTGGCCTGCGCGGCGCGCCAGTTTCCCGAGGGCGATGTGCAGCACTGGTGGCATGCCCCCGGCGGCGCCGGCGTGCGCACGCATTTTTCCGATGACCTGCTGTGGCTGCCCCATGCCTGCGTCCACTATCTGCGCGCCAGCGGCGATGCCGCGCTGCTGGAGCAGCGCCTGCCCTTCCTGGAAGGGGCGGCCATCCCCGAGGGCGCCGAGGACGCCTACTACACCCCGGCCGTCAGCAGCCACAAGAGCTCGGTCTACGAGCATGCGGCGCTGGCGCTGGATCGCAGCCTGCGGGTCGGCGTGCACGGCCTGCCGCTGATGGGCAGCGGCGACTGGAACGACGGCATGAACCGGGTCGGCCACCAGGGGCGCGGCGAATCGGTCTGGCTGGCCTGGTTTGCCTGCCGCATCGTGGCCGACTTCGCGCCACTGGCGCGCGAGCGCGGCGACACCGAACGCGCCGAGCGCTGGGAGCGCGCCGCCGCGGGCTGGCGCGCCG
>NZ_JAQOWX010000282.1:0-791 GCF_028462495.1 Paucibacter sp. XJ19-41 | reverse complement strand
CCCCCCGCCAACGCCCTGCCGCGCCGGCCGTCGCGCCCAAGGCCGCGCCGCAGCCGCTCAGCGAAGCCGAGATGGAGCGCCTGCAGGCCTTGCTGGACAGCGTGCCGGCGCCGCTGGAGCCGCTGGACATCAGCATGCTGGATGGCTATCTGGTCGGCGTGCTGCTGCAGCCTAAGGCCGTGCAGGCTTTTCAGTGGATGCCTTATGTGCTGGACGGCGAGGGCCGGCCCGCGCCGCAGGGCTTCGACAGCCGGGAACTGATGGCCCTGGCCAAGCGCCGCCACCAGGAACTCAACCGCGCCATCGCCGAGCGCCAGTGGTTCGATCCCTGGGTGTTCGAGCTGGANAACTGATGGCCCTGGCCAAGCGCCGCCACCAGGAACTCAACCGCGCCATCGCCGAGCGCCAGTGGTTCGATCCCTGGGTGTTCGAGCTGGAGGATGAGGCCGAACCTTCCGAAGTCGTGTTCCCCTGGGTGGCCGGCTTTGCACTGGCCACCGATGTGTTCCCCGAGCTGATGCGCCAGGATGCTAGCGAGCTGCTCGAGCCGCTGGCCGCGCTGTTCATGCATCTGGATCCGGACGATCTGGAAGACGCCGACGATCTGCTGGAAGAGATCGAGACGCTGGAGCCGCCCAGTAATCTGGAGGAGGCTGTCGAGGGCTTGGTCAGCGCCTGCTTGCTGCTGGCTGACGTGACCCGGCCGCAGCCCCGGCCCGAGGCTGCGCGGCGCCCGCCCGCGCGACGCGGCCCGCCGACTCGCGGGCGCTATTGACCCTCAGCGAGTGAAC
>NZ_JAQOWX010000281.1:0-873 GCF_028462495.1 Paucibacter sp. XJ19-41 | reverse complement strand
TGCCGCAGCAGCCAGCTGCCGGCCAGCGCCAGCAGGCGCACCCCCTCCAGCGCCTGCTCGGGGCCGGCGCCCTGGGCCACATCGCCGCAGACCGCCGCCAGCCGCGGCTCACAGCCCAGGCCCATGGCCTCAGAGACTAAGCGCAGCGTCTCGCAAGCGCCGATGAAGTCGTCGCTGCCGACCTGCTGCATCAGCGGCTCGGCCGCCTCCTCTTCAGGACTCAGGGCCTCGATGCACTGGTAGGCGCGCGGCAGCGGCGCCATGCAGAGCTTGGGATCGAAGGCAAAGGCATGACGCAGCTTGCCGTGGTTGAGCTGGGTGTAGAGCTCGTCNGTAGGCGCGCGGCAGCGGCGCCATGCAGAGCTTGGGATCGAAGGCAAAGGCATGACGCAGCTTGCCGTGGTTGAGCTGGGTGTAGAGCTCGTCGAGCTGGGGCGACAGGAAGTTCCAGTCGTCGAGCACCTGCTGCAGCCGCGTGGCAATGCCATTGGCATAGTGGGCGGAGCTGAGGTCACGCGAGACCACGATCAGCTGGCCGTCGCGGGAACCGTCGTTATAGCTGGCAAGTTTCATGGGATAGGTCGGCTGCAAGGCAAGAAGCAGCATTGTCCGATGTCTCGCCCTGCCCTCCCGTCATCGCTGCTGTGGGCCGCCGCCGGCGCGCTGGCCCTGCACTGGGCGCTGCTGAACGGGCTCGGCGACGGGCGCCCGCAACCCCGCCAGGCCAGCCAAGTCGGCGCTAGTGCCGCGATGCTGACGCGGCAGATCGTCATCGCGGCGCCCGAGATCGTCGTGCCGGCTGAGACCACCGTTCCGGCGCCGGCAGCGCGGCGACGCCAACGGCCGCGGCCACCACAAGCGCCCATGCCGAGC
>NZ_JAQOWX010000280.1:0-874 GCF_028462495.1 Paucibacter sp. XJ19-41 | reverse complement strand
GCCGGCGCGCCGCGATGCCGCCGGGCAGGGTCGAGGGGCGCGCGGCGCGCGCGCGCAGCGCGGCACCCCAGTGTTCGATCAGCGTGGCGCGAATCCGTGCGGCGCTCACAGGCGCTCCGGACTGCGAGGCGGCCCCAGCGGCCGCGCACAGCAGGCCGAGCTGGAAGACCCCGCCGCGATGGGTGTTGATGCCGCCGGTCGCCGCCAGCATCTGCGCCTCGGCCGCGATGCCGCAGCGCTCCAGCGCGGCGAAGGGCGCGAGTTCGCCGCCCAGCTGCGCGATCTCGACGAAATAGCCGCGCAGCGCCAGCAGGCTGCGCATGAAAGTCCGGGCGTCCATATCGCTGTGGCTGCCCGTGCTGCTCAGCGTGACCAGGCCCGGCTTGGGCGACAGCAGCAGCTCATCGCGCAGCGCCAGTGTCGCGGCCCGGCCGATCTGCGCGGGCGAGAGCAGCGGCCCTACATCGAGGCAGGGGCGCGCCAAGGGGCTCACAACGCGGCCTCCGCCGGCGCCTGGCCCAGCAGCTCGTCTAGCGTTCGGAGCAGCCGGCTGCCGCCCAGGGTCTTCACCAGGATGGCGCTGCTGCGCCCGGACCGCCAGGCCGCCCATTCGCGCCAGGAGACCGCGCTGTCGCCCTTGAACAGCAGCTCGCCGTCCAGGCGCAGGCCCTCGGCCGCGAAGTCGTTCAGCAGCGCGGCGATCTCGTCGGCCTGCTGCGGCTCGGCCGCCGGCAGCCACAGGTCGAGGTCGGAGCGGCTGTGCAGATGGCCGGCGCCGCTCAGAAACTGCCAGCCGTAGCTGCCGTAGACACGCGGGGTCGCGCCCGCCGCGCGCAGCGCGGCGCAGAGCCGCTCCCAGGCGGCGCGTGCGCGG
>NZ_JAQOWX010000028.1:0-52513 GCF_028462495.1 Paucibacter sp. XJ19-41 | reverse complement strand
GGCCGGCGTGCTGGCCGGCGAGGCCGGGCTGCGTGCGGCCCAGCTGAGCCTGGCCGCCGAGGTGGCGCGCAACTACTTCGAGCTGCGCGGCCTGCAGGAGCAGCTGCGTGTGGCCCGTGCCTCGCTGGAAACCCAGGAGGCCGCGCTGAAGCTGGTGCTGGCCCGCCAGGACGCCGGACGCGGCACGGCGCTGGACAGCGAGCGCGCCCGCGCGCTGCTGCAGTCCACCGCCGCCAGCGTGCCGGCGCTGGAAACCGCCCTGCTGCGCAGCCGCTANCTGGTGCTGGCCCGCCAGGACGCCGGACGCGGCACGGCGCTGGACAGCGAGCGCGCCCGCGCGCTGCTGCAGTCCACCGCCGCCAGCGTGCCGGCGCTGGAAACCGCCCTGCTGCGCAGCCGCTACCGCCTGGCCGTGCTGAGCGGCCAGCCGCCCACCGCGCTGGATCAGGAGTTGAGCGAGGTGAAGCCGCTGCCGGGCCTGAAGACGGTGGCGCTGGGCGGCATCGGCGCGCCGCAGGACCTGCTGCGCCGCCGCCCCGACGTGCAGGCCGCCGAAGCTCAGGCCGCAGCCGCAGCGGCCCGCGCCGGCGTGGCCCGCAGCGATCTGTTCCCGCGCATCACCTTGGGCGGCACGCTGGGCCAGAACGCCTCGCGCCTGGGCGATCTGGGCGACGGCGCCTCCTACGCCTACAACCTCGGCGCCCAGCTGGTCTGGAACCTGCTGGACTTCGGCCGCATCAAGGCCCAGATCGCCGCCGCCGATGCGCGCAGCGAGGTGGCGCTGCTGAGCTACGAGCGCACCGTGCTCGGTGCGCTGGAGGAGACCGAGGGTGCGCTGGCCGGCTACAGCCGCAGCCAGCAGCAGGCGCAGCACCTGTTCGACGCGGCCCGCGCCGCCGAGCGCGCGGCGCTGATCGCGCGCGAGCGTTTCGGTGTCGGCGTCAGCGACTTCCTCGCGGTGCTCGATGCCGAGCGCGAGCTGCTGTCGGCGCGCGACCGGCTGGCCCAGTCGCAGACGGCGGCCGCCACCTCGCTGGTGGGCGTCTACAAGGCGCTGGCCGGCGGCTGGGGCGGCTGAGCGCGGCCGGGCTCGGGTCATGGGCAGGGATAATCCCGCCCATGATTCGACTCTTTGTTGGCCTCGGCAACCCAGGCCCCGAATACGAGGACACCCGCCACAACGCCGGCTTCTGGTGGGTCAATGACCTGGCCCGCAAGCTCGGCGGCACGCTGGCGGTGGACCGCAACTATCACGGCCTGGTGGCGCGCATCAATAACGCGCCTGGCGCGGCCGGGCCGATCTGGCTGCTGGAGCCGATGACCTATATGAACCTCAGCGGCAAATCGGTGGCCGCGCTGGCGCGCTTCTTCAAGATCGCGCCCGAGGAGATCCTGGCCATCCATGACGAGCTCGATATCGAGCCCGGCCAGATGAAGTTCAAGCAAGGCGGCGGCAACGGCGGCCACAACGGGCTCAAGGACATGCAGGCCTGCCTGGGCTCGGCCAATTTCTGGCGGCTGCGGCTGGGCATCGGCCATCCCGGCGTCAAGGCCGAGGTGGCCGGCTATGTCTTGCGCAAGCCGCCGCTGGCCGAACGCCAGGCCATCGAGGACTGCATCACCAAGTCGCTGGAATCCGTCGATCTGATGTTGAAAGGCGAACTGGAGCGGGCCATGATGAAGATACATGCCAAGCCGCCCAGGCCCAAGCCACCCAAACCGGACACGCCACCCACCGCGCCTGCATCATCATGAACGCCCTGCCGCTCACCTGCTGCACCATCGCCTTGATGGCCGTGGTCAGCGGCGTGCCGGCACAGACCGAAACCCGCAGCACCGGCGTCTATCGCTGCGGGCCCGAGGGCCGCGATCTGCGCGACTCGCCCTGCCCCGACGGCAAGGCCGGCACCCACCGGGCCGTCGAATACGAGCAGCCGGCCTCGGCCGCGCAGCGCGAGGCCCTGCAGCGCCAGCGCGCCGATGCCAAGCGGGCCCGCGAGCTCGAGCGTGAGCGCCAGCGTTTCGAGGCCAGCCATCCCAAGGGTGGGCCTGTCGGCATCGATGGCCTGGCTCGGCCCGAGCCGGTGCTGAGCAAGGCGGAGGGCGACAAACCGCCGTCGACCAAGAAGCCCAAGACCAAGAAACCCAAGCGGCCCAAGAGCAGCGCCGCCTCGGCACCACGCTAGCCGCTAGAATCCACGGCGTTGGTGCTCGTGCAGCCGTCATGGCTGCGCAGTTAAACGGGAATCAGAAGGGCGCGCCTCGCCGAGGTAAACCTAACCTGAGCTGTCCCCGCAACGGTAAGTGGACGAAGTCGCCTAGCGCGGCTTCCGGTTCTGTACTCGCTCCACTGGCGCTTGAGGCGCTGGGAAGGACTCAGAGCTTGCATCCACCAGCCCGGATACCGGCCAACAAGTGATGTCCCGGCGTTGGCCGGGCCGTCGTTCCACAGGACCCGCGGGGAAGCTGGCGTCCTGGATGTACTGTTGTTGGTCCATAAATGAATACTTCTGTTCGGCGTCCCGCACGCGCGACGAGCGCACTGCTGCGCATGACTCCCTTTGCCCTGGCGCTGCTGGCGGCCCTGCCCGAGGCCCACGCCCAGTCCGCCGGCCGCAAGGGTCTCGACCCGGTCTTCGTGACCGCCACCCGCAGCCCGCAGGCGCTGAGCCAGGTGTTGGCCGATGCCACCGTGATCACCCGCGCCGACATCGAGCGCCAGGCCTTTGGCGGCCTGGCCGATCTGCTGCGCAGCCAGGCCTGTTTCGAGATGGTCCGCAACGGCAACCCCGGTGCCAACACCAGCCTGTTCGTGCGCGGCGCCGAAACCCGCCACACCAAGGTCTTGATCGACGGTGTGCCTTACGACTCGCAGCGCACCGACGGCGCATCCTGGCAGTCGCTGCCCCTGGCGCAGATCGAGCGCATCGAGATCGTGCGTGGCGCCGCAAGCGCGATCTACGGCTCCGATGCCATCGGTGGCGTGGTGCAGATTTTCACCCGCAAGGGCGAGGGCGCACCGCTGCTGGAGCTGGGTGTGGGCGGCGGCAACAACGGCCTGGCAAAGCTGGACGCCAGCATCAGCGGCCTGAACGGCATTTTCGACTACGCGCTCTCCGTCGCCAGCGAGCGCAGCGATGGCTTCAACACCCGACCGGTGATCGGCGATCCAGGCTACAGCCCCGATATCGACGGCTACCGCAGCCGCAGCGCCAGCCTGCGCCTGGGCGCGCAGCTGAACAAGGCTCACCGCGTCGACCTGATCGGCATCGACAGCCATATCAACAGCCAGTACGACGCCACGGCCAAGCCCAAGGTCGACGACCGCAATATCAACGCCGCCCGCGCGCTGCGCGCCGCCTGGACCGCGCAGTGGAGCACGGCGCTGGACACCAGCTTGAGCATCGGCGAATCCACCGACAACTACGAAACCAAGCCCAGCGTCTACAAGACCGAAACCCGCACCCGCTCCATCGCGCTCAGCGCCGGCCTCAAGATGGGAGGCGGCCAGCTCAACGGCTCGCTCGAGCGCCGCGAGGACAAGCTGCTGAACACCAGTGTGGCCGGCGGCAAGGCCGACCGCCACCAAGATGCCGTGGGGCTGGGCTATCTCTGGTCCGCCGGCCCGCTGTCGCTGCAAGCCCATGCGCGCCATGACCGCGACAGCGAGTTCGGCAGCGCCAACACCGGCACGCTCGCTGCCGGCTACCAGCTGAGCCCGCAATGGCGCCTGCTCAGCTCCTACGGCACGGCCTTCAAAGCCCCCTCTCTCTACCAGCGCTTCAGCCAGTATGGCAAACCCAATCTGGAGCCCGAGAAGGGCAAGAACGCCGAGATCGGCCTGCACTTCACACAAGGCGTCCATGGCGCCAGCCTGACGGCCTACCGCAACCTGGTCGATGACTTGATCATTTTCGGCGCACCCGGTCCCTGCCGGGACGGGTTCGGCTGCTACGAAAACGTCGGCCAGGCCCGCCTGCAAGGCCTGAGCCTGAAGGGCAACACGAGTTTCGGCGTGGTGCGTCTGTCCGGATCTCTGGACCTGCAATCGCCCAAGGACGTCACAGAGCTGGCAGGCCACAAGAACTACGGCAAGGTGCTGGCCCGCCGCGCCAAAACCCATGGCAGCTTGCGCGCAGAGACCGACGTGGCCGGCTGGGCCCTGGGCGCCCAAATCCTGGCCAGCGGCAAGCGCACCGACAACCTAAACACCGGTATCCAGCTGGGCGGTTATGCCACGCTGGACCTGGATGCGCAGTACAGCCTGAATCAGCAGCTGCGCCTGCAGCTCAAGCTGGACAACGCCTTCGATCGCAAGTACGAGACCGCGCGCGGCTATGCCAATGCGCCTTTCCAGTTCTTCGTCGGTCTGCGCTACACCCCGGAGCTCTAAGCCATGAGCGCCGCCCAGCACCACCTGATCGTCGGCGGCCAGCGCAGCGGCAAGTCGCGCCATGCCGAAAGGCTGGCGCAGGCCTGGCTGGCGGCCGTGCCCGGCCACAAGGTCACGGTGCTGGCCACGGCGCTGGCTTTTGACACCGAAATGAGCGCGCGCATCGCGCGCCATCAACAAGACCGACCGGCGGGCTTCGACACGATAGAAGCACCGCTGGCAATGGCTCAGGGGCTCGCCTCAATCGCCGCCCCCGGGCGGCTGATCCTGGTCGACTGCCTGACCTTGTGGCTGACCAACTGGTTGATGCCTATGGACGACCAGCCCGACCTGGCCGGCTGGCAGCTCGAACGCCAGCGCCTGCTGGACCTGCTGCCGACGCTGCCTTCGCCGGTGCTATTCGTCTCCAACGAGGTGGGCTGGGGTGTGTCGCCGATGTCGAGTGCGGCGCGCTTTTATGTCGACGAACTGGGCCGTCTGAACCAGGCCGTGGCCCGGCGCTGTCAAGACCTGACCCTGATGGTGGCCGGCCAGGCCTGGACCCGAGCGGTGGAGAAAGAAGAAGGAAGGCTATGAAACGTCTGTTGGCAAGCATGCTGATGGTGCTGGCGGGGCTGGCCCAGGCAGCGATCACCGTCAAGGACGACCGCGGCCAAACCGTCACGCTGACCGAGGTGCCCAGGCGCATCGTCAGCCTGCTGCCCTCGCTGACCGAGACGGTCTGCGAGCTGGGCGACTGCGCCCGCCTGGTCGGCACCGACCGCTTCTCCAACTACCCGGCCACCGCCCGCGCCCTGCCCAAGCTGGGCGGGCTGGACGACACCAGCATCGAGGCCCTGGTGGCACTGAAGCCCGATGTCGTGCTGCTGGGCATGTCCTCGCGCCTGATGGACCGGCTGGAGGCGCTGGGCATCAAGGTCATCGCGCTGGAGACAAAGAGTCTGGGCGATGTGCGACGGGTGCTGGACAAGATCGCGCAGCTCTTGGGCAAGCCTGACGACGCGCGCCGAATCTGGAACCGCATCGACGGCGCCATCACCCACAGCGCGGCCAGCCTGCCGCCAGCTGCGCGCGGCCTGCGCATCTATTACGAGGTCGACTCTGCGCCCTATGCGGCCGGCACAGCCTCCTTCATGGGCGAGATCCTGAGCCGGCTGCACGGCCGCAATATCGTGCCGGCCGAGCTGGGGCCCTTCCCCAAGCTAAATCCCGAGTTCGTCGTGCGCGCCGACCCGCAGGTCATCATGGTGGGCCAGCGCAGTGCGTCGGGCCTGCCACAGCGCCCCGGCTGGGGTGCGATCCAGGCGGTCAGAAACAAGAAGATCTGCGTCTGGGTGCCGGCCGAATCTGATGTGCTGGTGCGCCCAGGCCCGCGCATGGACGAGGCCGCCGCGCTGATGGCCCGCTGCCTGCGCGAGGCCGCCGTCGGCCCGGTGGCCCTGCCCACCGTGCCCTTCAATGCGCCCCCGGGAGGGATGCGCTGATGAGCGCTCGCCATGGCCTGTGGCTCTTGATGCTGCTGCTCGGCAGCGCCGCGCTGCTGGCGCTGGGCCTGGCCATAGGCAGCACCGGCTGGAGCCCCTGGGTCGACAAGGACCCGGTGATGCAGCAAATCCTCTGGGACATCCGCGCGCCCCGCTCGCTGGGTGCCTGGCTGGCCGGAGCGCTGCTGGCGCTGGCCGGCGCGGTGGCGCAGGGCCTGTTCCGCAATCCGCTGGCCGACCCCTATCTCTTGGGCTGCTCGGCCGGCGCCTCGCTGGGCGTGGCCGTGCTGCTCTTCATGGTCGGCTTCTCGCCGGCCGCCACCGCGCTCGCGCTGCGGGTGGGCATGACGGGCGCAGCCTTTGTTGGCGCGGTGGGCGCAGTGCTGCTGACCCTGCTGCTGGCGCGCGGCGTCGAGCAGACGCTGAGACTGCTGCTGGCCGGCGTTGTCGTCGGCGTGGTGCTGGGCTCGGGCTCGGCCCTGCTGACCCTGATGAACCCCGACATCATGCGGGCCATGCAGGCCTTCATGCTGGGCAGCACCGGCTTTGTTGGCTGGAGTGCCGTGATGATCATGGCCGCGACCCTGCTGGCCTGCCTGCTGGTGGCCCTGGGCTGCAGCCGCAGCCTGGACGCGCTGAGCCTGGGCGAGGCCACCGCGCATTCGCTGGGCGTGCGTCTGGCCCTGGTGCGGGTGCTGCTGATCGCGGTGCTGGCCCTGGCCACGGCGGCGGCCGTTGCACAATGCGGGCTGATCGCCTTTGTTGGTCTGGTCGCCCCCCATCTGGTGCGCAGCTGGGGGCCGGTCACGCATCGCAGCCTCCTGCTGCTCAGCCCGCTGGCCGGCGGCATGCTGCTGCTGGCGGCCGATATCGGCGCGCGCTGGGTGATTGCGCCGCAGGAGCTGCCGGTGGGCATCATCACCGCGCTGCTGGGCGGCAGCTACCTGCTGTACCTGATGCACCGGCGTTCCTCAGGCTTGGGGAGGCGGTCATGAGCGCTGCGTCCTTGCTGAGCCTGGATCTGCGCTCGCTGAAGCTCGGCGGCAGCACCATCTTGCAGCCGCTGCAATTTGCGCCGCAGGCGCGCGCCTGGACGGCGGTGGTCGGCCCCAATGGCGCCGGCAAGTCGACCATGCTGCGCGCGCTGACCGGCCTGCTGCCCTTCGACGGCGCGCTGCAGCTGCGAGGCCAGCCCTGGCACAGCTGGCCGGCACGCGAACGCGCCCGCCAGGTCGCCTGGCTGGGCCAGAACGAGGCCAGCGCCGACGAGCTCAGCGCGCTGGACGTCGTGATGCTGGGCCGATTGCCGCACCAGCCCTGGCTGGCGCCGGCCAGCAGCGCCGACCACGCGGCCGTCGAGCAGGCGATGCGCATGACCCAGAGCTGGGACTGGCGCGCCCGTCCGCTGGGCCAGCTCTCCGGCGGTGAGCGCCAGCGGGTGCTGCTGGCGCGTGCGCTGGCCGTGCGGGCGCAGGCCTTGCTGATGGATGAGCCGCTGGCCCATCTGGACCCGCCGCACCAGAGCGACTGGGTGCAGATCGTACGCGGGCTCGTCGCCGAGGGCGTGACCGTGGTCTCGGTCCTGCATGAACTCAATATCGCGCTGCAGGCCGACAGCGTCGTCGTGATGGACGCCGGCCGCATCGTCCACCAGGGCCCGCCCGAGGCCGCCGCCACCCACGCCGCGCTGCAGCAGGTCTTTCAGCAGCGCCTGCTGATACTGCAGGTGCAGGACCGCTGGCTGGCCTTGAACGCATGAGAAGAATGATGAACAGCTGCCCCGCCCTGATGATCAGTGCCCCGTCCTCCGGATCGGGCAAGACCAGCGTCACCGCCGCGATCGCGCGCCATGCCCGAAATGCTGGCAAGCGCGTCCGTGTTTTTAAAACCGGCCCGGACTATCTGGACCCCATGGTGCTGGAGCGCGCCAGCGGCCACCCGGTCTATCAGCTGGACCTCTTCATGGGCGGGCTCGCGCACTGCCAGGGCCTGTTGGCCCAGGCCGCAGCAGAGTCCGACCTGATCCTGGTCGAGGGCGTGATGGGGCTGTTCGACGGCGCGCCCAGCAGCGCCGACCTGGCCGCCGCCTTTGGCCTGCCGGTCCTGGCGGTGATCGACGCCTCGGCGATGGCCCAGACCTTTGCTGCGCTGGCCGTGGGGCTGCAGACCTTCCGCCGCGACATCCGCCTGTGCGGCGTGGTCGCGAACCGGGTCGGCAGCCCGGCCCATGCCCGCATGGTGGCCGAGGGTCTGCCCGAGGACCTGCCCCTGGTCGCGGCGCTGCAGCGCAGGCAAGACCTGGCCCTGCCCGAGCGGCATCTGGGCCTGGTGCAAGCACTCGAATTGCCCGAGCTCGACGCGCAGCTGGACAGCTGGGCCAAGGCTTGGGGCGAGGCCTCGGCCGACTTCGAGTTCCGGCCGGTGCGCTTCGATTTCGAGCCCGAGCCCGAGATCGGGTCGGCGCCGCCGCTGCTTAAAGGACGGCGCATCGCGGTGGCCCAGGACGCCGCCTTCTCCTTCATCTACCCGGCCAATCTCGACTGCCTGCGCGCGCTGGGCGCCGAGATCCTGACTTTCGCGCCCATCGAGGGTCAGGCCTTGCCACCCTGCGATGCGCTGTGGCTCCCCGGCGGCTATCCCGAGCTGCATGCACCGGCATTGGGCGCCCATGCGAGCTTCTTCGCCGATCTGGCCACTCATCTAGCGGCCGGCAAACCGCTGCTGGCCGAATGCGGCGGCATGCTGGCGCTGGCCGAGCTCTTGACGGACGCCGAGGGCCTAGACCACCCAATGGCCGGACTGATGCCGGGCCGTGCGCAGATGCAAAAGCGCCTGGCCGCGCTGGGGATGCAGAAGATCGAGTGGCCCGAGGGTGAGCTGCGGGGCCACACCTTCCACTACTCCACCCTCAACACGCCGCTGGTGCCGATCGCACATGCCAGCAACCCGAACGCCGGCAAGGCCACCGAAGCGCTCTATGCGCAGGGCAGCCTGCGCGCCAGCTACGTCCACCACTACTTCCCCTCCAACCCCGAGGCCATCGCCGCCTTCTTCTCCTCATGATGCTCGAACAAGGTTTTGCCCAGATCGCCCAGGCCCTGCTGTGGCCGGTTCTCGTGCTCGTCGGCCTCGGTTTCATCTACGCGCTGTGGGTGGTTGGCGCCACGCTGATGGAGGCCGCGCAGCGCTGGCGCTCACCGAACTACCGGACCCTGCACGCCCACGCCGACAAGCCGCTGGAAGAGATCGAGCTGCAGGTGGTGCGCCAGCTGGAGCCGCTGCGCCTGCTGGGCCGCGTCAGCCCGCTCTTGGGCCTGATAGCGACGATGGTGCCGCTGGGCCCGGCGCTGCAGAGCGTGGCCGCCGGCCAGGGTCAGCAGGCGCTGGCGGTGTTCAGCGGCGCTTTCGCCGGCGTCGTACTGGCGCTGGCGGCGGCGGCCGTCGGCCTGGTCGCGTACTCGGTACGACGTCGTTGGCTGATGAGTGAGCTTGTCGCCATCCGCACTTCGAGAGGCCTGGCATGAAACACCTCTCCATCCTCGGCGAGGAGGACGACGACCCGATGTTGTCGGCCGTCAATCTGGTCGATGTGTTCTTGGTGCTGGTCGTCGCGCTGCTGACTGCGGTCGCGCTGCAGCAGGACGCAAACAAGAACGTCACCATCATCAAGAAACCCGGTGAGCCGGATATGGAAATCGTCGTGCGCGAGAACGGCAAGGAGATCCGCTACAAAGGCAATGGCGGCAGCAGCGAGGGCCAGGGCGTGCGAGCCGGCGTGGCCTACAAGCTCAAGGACGGCAACATCATCTATGTGCCCGAGGGTGACAAGCCGTGATCCGGGCCTGCCTGGTCTTGATGCTAACCCTGCTGCTGGCGCCCGCCTGGGCCGCCGGCGCTAAGCCGGGCCAGCTGCTGTGGATCACGCTGGACGTGACGCCGGCCGCGCGCAGCGCCCTGATTGAGCGTGAAGCAGCGGCCGCCGGCTTCACCGTCAAGGCGCTGGACTACCCGCTGCGCAGCACGGCGCTGGACTCCGCGCAGGCGCGCGAACTGGCACAGGCGCTGAGCCAGGCCCAGTTGGTCTGGATCGACGCGCCCCATGCCAGCGTCGAGGCCAAGCTGCAAGCCATGCTAGGCCCAGCGCTGAAGCAAGAGGCCATCGCCACGCCGGTCTGGATCACGGCCGGCGAGCCTGCGGCCGGCGAGCGCTCGCTGCGCGCCTATCTGCAGGCCGGCGGTATCGCCAACACTCGCCACGCTTTCGCCCTGGTCAAGGCTCAGCTGGCCGGCCAGCGTGCGCCCGATCTGCCGGCACCGACCCTGCTGCCGCAGCGCGGCCTTTATCTCCCGGGCGCGCCAGGCCTGTTCGCGAACGCGCAAGACCTGGCACGCTGGGCCGAGGCCCAAGGCGACAAACGCCCGGCCGTCGCGCTACTGCTGCACCGCTACCACTTTGTACAGGGCGCCACCGCCTGGGTCGACGACTGGCTGCGCCGCTTCGACCGCCAGGGCCTGCTGGCCTATGCGGTCTTCAGTTCCCACCTGGCCGGTGACTCGCTGGCGCCGCTGATGGAACTGCCGGGCGGAAAGCTGCATGCGTCGGTGATCGTCAACCACGCGCTGCTGCCCCAGGCCGGCGGCCTGCAGCCGCTGTTCGACCGCTGGGGCGCGCCGCTGCTGCAGACCCTGCCCTACCGCAGCGGCGGCACGGCCGACTGGGAAGCCAGCGAGACCGGCCTCGCCATGAGCGATCTGCCCTTTTACTTCGCCCAGCCAGAGGGCGCCGGCGCGATCGACCCGTTGATGGTGGTCGCCCATGCGAACAAGGGCAAAGAGCCCCAGCTGATCGCGCGCCAGGCCGAGGCGGTGATCGCCAAGGCCAGGCGTTTGATCGCGCTGCAGACCAAGCCCGCTTCGAGCAAGCGCCTGGTCGCCTTCGTCTACAACTACCCGCCGGGCGGCGATCATTTCGGCGCCAGTTTCCTGAATGTGCCGCGCAGCCTGGAGCGCGTCTCCAGAGGCCTGCGCGAGGCCGGCTACGGCGTGCCGCCGCTGCCCGAGGCCGAGTGGATCACGCAGCTCAAGCCCCTGATCGCGGCCTACTATCCCAGTGCCGATCTGCAGGCCCTGCTGGCGCGCGACCAGGCAGCCGCGCTGCCGCTGGCCGACTACGAGGCCTGGTTCAAAACCTTGCCGGCGGCGCTGCAGCAGCGCATCAACAGCCAGTGGGGCGAGCCGGCACGCAGCCGCTACATCGTCGGCCACGAAGGCCGCCCGGTCTTCGTGATTCCGCGCCTGCAGCGCGGGAGCTTGAGCGTGCTGCCGCAGCCGCCACGCGAGGAGACGCTGAGACGGGGCCAGGACCCCTTCATGCACAAGAACAAGACGCCGATCTCGCATCACTACCTGGCCACCTACCTATGGGCTCGTCAGGCGGACGCCTTGATCCACTTCGGCACCCACGGTACGCAGGAATGGGCGCCCGGCAAGCTGCGCGCGCTGGACATCCATGACGAGGCCTTGCTGCCGCTGGGCGATGTGCCGGTGATCTACCCCTATATCGTCGACAACCTCGGCGAGGGCCTGACGGCCAAGCGCCGCGGCCGTGCGCTGATGGTCAGCCACCGCACGCCCAGCTTCGCGCCGGCCGGCTTCAATGCCCGCATGGCACATATGCACGAGCTGATGCACGAGTGGGAGACCGTGGATGCCGGCCCGACGCGGCAGGCGCTGGAGCGCCAGATGGTCAGCGCCTTTGTCGAGCACCAGCTGCACCGCGACCTGGGCTGGACCGCCCAGCAGATCGCCGAAGATTTCAGCGGGTTCCTGGAGCTGCTGCATCCCTGGCTGGACCGGCTGGCGCAAAGCTCCCAGCCCAAGGGCCTGGCGGTGTTCGGCCAGGTGCCGGACGAGAACGCCCGCCACACGACGATTCTGCAGATGCTGCGCCAGCCGCTGATCGAAGCGCTGGGCGAGGACATCGACGAGGCCTTTCTGATCAGCCACGAGGGCATCGCGACATCGCGGCCGGGACGCTGGCTCCATGTCGCACTGAAGGACGCGCAGGCCGCCAGCATCCTGGACCTGCGCCCACCGGAGCCCGAGGGCTACGTCCCGAACCGCGCCGCGCGCAAGCCCATCGACACGCCCGCCTTGCTGGCGCTGGCCGAACGAGCCCAGGAGCTCGAGCGGCGCCTGGCCACCGAGGGCGAGCTGCCGGGCCTGCTGGCCGCGCTGCGGGGTCGCTTCCTGCCTGCGGCCTATGGTGGCGACCCGCTGCGCAACCCCGACAGCCTGCCCACCGGCCGCAACCTGACCGGCCTGGACCCGAGCCGGCTGCCGACCAAGCAGGCCTATGAAGTAGCGCAGCGCCTGTTCGCGCAGTGGTACGAGGAACAAGCCAAGGCGGGCAAGCCGCCGCAGCGTCTGGCGCTGTCGCTATGGGCAGGCGAGACGCTGAGGCATCAGGGCCTGATGGAGTCGCAGGCCCTGGCCGCTTTGGGCGTGCAACCCATCTGGGACGACAGCGGCCGGCCCACCGGCGTCAAGCTGCTGCCCTTGTCTGAGTTGAAAGGCAGGCCGCGGGTCGATGTGCTCTTGAGCATCACCGGCTCCTACCGCGACCAGTTCCCGGCACTGATGAATCTGCTGGACCAGGCAGTCGCGGCCGCTGCGGCCGCCGAGCCCGGCAACGTCGTCGCGCGCAACACCGCCACCGTGGCTGCCGAGCTGCGCCGCCAGGGCCTGAGCAAGACCGAGGCCCAGGCCCTGGCCCAGGCGCGGGTGTTCGGGAATGCCAGCGGCGACTACGGCACCGGCATCTCGGAAGCCGCCCAGGACAACGGTCTGAAAGCCGACGACGCACGGCTGGGCCAGCTCTTTCTGCAGCGCATGAGCCAGCCCTATGTCAACGGCGAGCCGCTGCGCCTGAGCCGGCCGGCCGTCGCCGCGCAAGCCCTCGGTGCGCATCTGAAACAGACCGATGCGGCGCTGATGTCGCGCAGTTCGCATCTGTATGCGATGCTGAGCTCGGACGACCCCTTCCAATACCTCGGCGGCCTGTCTGCCGCCGCCAAGGCGGCCGGTCGCAAGGAGGGTTTGAGCCTGCATGTCAGCCAGCTGCAGGACGCCAGTGAGCTGCACACCGAGAGCGCGGCCAGCAGTCTGGCGATGGAAATGCAGTCGCGCTATCTGCACCCTGGCTGGCTGAAGGCCCAGCAGGCCGAGGGCTGGGCCGGCACCTTGCAGGTGCTCAAAGCCGTGCAATACACCTTTGGCTGGCAGGCCATCGCGCCGGGCACCGTGCGGCCCGATCATTGGCAGAGCCTGTACGACACCCTGGTGCGCGACAAGCAGCAGCTCGGTCTGCCCGAGTGGCTGAAGCAGAACAAGCAGGCTTATGCGCAGGCGCTGGAACGCCTGATCCAGGCCCAGCGCCTGGGCTACTGGAAGCCCGATGCCGCGACCCGCGAGCAACTGGCCGCCAGCTACCAGAGCCTGAGCCGCGAGGCCAGCTTGCACCAGGAGCTGGCGGCGGTGCGGCAATGGGCGGCCGACCAGCTGCACACGCCGGTGTCCCAAGGTGCCGCACCGCCCGCCGCGCCGGCTCCTGCCGAGGCCGCACCACCACCCAGCACGCGTGGCCTGCTGCTCGAACAACAGCCGCCGCAACAGCAAGACCTGGCCCCGCCCCAGCTGCAGAACCAGCTCTCGCAGGCCCTGGCCTGGGTCACGATGGCGCTGCTGATGAGTCTGGGCGCGGTCTGGCAGGCGCGCCGATCCAATACTCACTTCCCCGCTCGCTCCGCCTTATGAAACAGACAGCCATTGCCCTGGCCGCCATGCTGGCCACCGCAGCCCATGCCCAGCAGGCCACCCAGCAGCTCGACACCGTGCAGGTGCACGGCCGCGCCGCCTTGGGCGCCGCCGGCAGCGCCTCCGAGGGCGAACTGGGCGTCGAGCGCCTGGCGCTGCGCCCGCTCTTGCGGCCGGCCGAGCTGCTGGAGGCCATGCCCGGAATGACCGTGACGCAGCACAGCGGCGACGGCAAGGCCAACCAGTATTTCCTGCGCGGCTTCAATCTGGACCATGGCAGCGATTTCGCCGGCTTCGTGCTGGGCATGCCGGTCAATATGCCCAGCCATGGCCATGGCCAGGGCTATATGGACCTGAACTTTTTGATCCCAGAGCTGGTCGACAGCCTGCGCTACCGCAAGGGCGCCTTCGATGCCGAGGACGGCGATTTCGCCACCACCGGCGCCGCCCGCATCGGCTATATGAACGCGGTCGAGCGCCCCTATGCGCTGCTGAGTGCCGGCCCGCATGGCTACCGGCGCGGGCTGGCCGCCGGCTCGACGAAGATCGGCGGCGACTGGACCCTGCTGGGCGCCGCCGAGGGTTCGCGCTACGACGGCCCCTGGGAACAGCCCGAGGACATCAGCCGCCGCAATCTGGTGCTGCGCCTGAGCCGGGGCGATGAGCACAACGGCATCAATCTCAATGCGCTGAGCTACAGCGCGGACTGGCTGGCCACCGACCATGTGCCCGAGCGCGCGATCATCGGCGGCGAGAACGGCCCCGAAATTGGAAGGTATGGCGCGCTGCAAGCTGGCGACGGCGGCCACACCCACCGCCGCAGCCTCAGCGCCGGCTGGGCCTACAAGCAGGGCGATAGCGGCCAGTGGCGCGGGCACCTGTGGGCCATCGACTACCGGCTGAACCTGTTCTCCAATTTCTCCGGCTTCATCAGCGGGCCCGAGGGCGACCAGATGGAGCAGCAGGACCATCGCCGTGTCTATGGCGGCGACATCCGCCAGCAATTGCCGGCGAACTGGTTGCCGGCCGACCAAGCGCTGAGCTGGGGCCTGCAATGGCGCCATGACCGCATCGCCGGTGTCGGCCTGTACCAGACGGTGGAGCGCCAGCGCGTCAACACGGTGCGCGAGGACCGCGTCAAGCAGAGCAGCCTCGGCGCCTTCGCGCAGCTGGAGAGCCGCTGGGGCGAGCGCCTGCGCAGCGTGGCCGGCCTGCGCTGGGACACGCTGCGCGCGCGCGTCACGCCCACGGGTGGCGAGTTCAATATCGACAACGGCGGCCGCGCAACTCAGTCCCAATTCAGCCCCAAGCTGGGCCTGATCGCGCGTGCCAGCGCCGACACCGAGCTCTATGCCCATTGGGCCCGCGCCTTCCGCTCCAACGATGTGCGCGGCGCCACCACCACCATCAACCCGGCCGACGGCAGCGCCAACGAGCGCCTGCCGCTGCTGGCGCGCACCACCAGCACCGAGCTGGGCCTGCGCACCAAGCTCGCCCCCCAATGGACCAGCAGCCTGGCGCTGTGGCAGGCCAATCTGGCCTCCGAGCTGGTCTTCGTCGGCGACGCCGGCGTCACCGAGGCGCGCGGCGCCTCGCGCCGCCTCGGCCTGGAATGGTCCAACGATGTGCAGATCGGCCGCGACTGGCTGATCGACGCCGACATCGCCTGGTCGCGCGCACGCTTTGTGCAGTCGGTGGAGAACGAGTTCGGCAGCGGCCGCGAGGTGCCGAACGCGGTGCCGGTGTCGGCCTCGATGTCGCTGAACTGGCAGCCCGGCGGCCCCTGGTCCAGCGGGCTGAAACTGCGCTATCTGGGCGCCTATGCGCTGGAGGAGACCGGCTCGCGCAAGTCACGCGCGGTGTTCACCGCCAACTGGCGCCTGGGCTACCAGCTCAGCGAGCACTGGCAGCTGGGGCTGGATGTGCTGAACCTGTTCGACACCAAGTCCAATGACATCGAGTACTGGGGTGCCGCCTGCACCCGGGCCGAGGGGCCGGGCTGCGGTGACGGTGGCGAGGGCATCAACGGCCGCCTGGTGCACCCGATGGAGCCGCGCGCGCTGCGCCTCAGCCTGCGCGGCAGCTTCTGAACCCATGAGCGCCGACGCCCAGCACCCGTTTGACGAGACCGAGCGCAACGCGGTCTACCGCGCCATCGCGCTGCGCCGCGACACCCGACATTTCAAGCCGGGTCAGGTGCTGCCGGAGGATCAGCTGCAGCGCCTGCTGGAAGCCATGCACCAGGCGCCGTCGGTCGGGTTGATGCAGCCCTGGCGGCTGCTGCGCATCAGCGCCGAAGGTTTGCGCGCACAGATCGTCAGCGTGGTCGAGGCCGAGCGCCAGGCCACGGCGGCTGCGTTGGGTGCGCGCAGCGACGAGTTCCTGCGCCTGAAGGTCGAGGGCCTGCGCGACTGTGCCGAGCTGCTGGCCATCGTGCTGCCGCCAGATGACGGCACCGTCTTCGGCCGGCGCAGCATGCCGCGCGAGATGGCCATCGCCTCGCTGGGCTGCGCGGTGCAGAACCTCTGGCTGGCCGCCCGCGCCGAAAACCTGGGCCTGGGCTGGGTCTCGATGTTCGAGCCGCGCCAGCTGGCCGCGCTGCTGCGCCTGCCCGAGGGCGCGCAGCCGCTGGGCCTCTTGAGCCTGGGACCGGTCGACAGCTTTTACGAGGCGCCGATGCTGGAGCTCGAAGACTGGCGCCAGCGCCGGCCGCTGGACGAGTTGCTGATGAACGACTCTTGGAGTGAGCAAAAAGATGGAAATTGAGAAGCCCCCGGTCGACCGCGAACGCATCATTCCCACGGGCGAGCGCCGCGGCCTGATCCTCGTCCACACCGGCCCCGGCAAGGGCAAGAGCACGGCCGCCTTCGGCCTGGCGCTGCGCGCGCATGGCCGCGGCAAGACGGTCAAGATCTACCAGTTCATGAAGGTGCCCAGCGCCCGCTTCGGTGAGCACCGGGTGTTCGAGCAGCTGGGCGTGCCCATCATCGGCCTGGGCGACGGCTTCTCGTGGAAGAGCAAGGATCTGGACCACAGCGCCGAGCTGGCCAGCGATGGCTGGGCGCAAGCCGAGGCGACGATACGCGCCGGCGAGACCTTTCTGGTCGTGCTCGACGAGATCATGTATCCGCTGCGTTATGGCTGGGTCGCGCTGGAGCCGGTGCTGCAGTGCTTGCGCGAGCGGCCGGCCCATGTGCATGTGGTACTGACCGGCCGCGGCGCGCCGCAGGAGCTGATTGACCTGGCCGACACGGTCACGGAGATGGCCATGGTCAAGCATCACTTCAAGGCCGGCGTGCCGGCCCAGCGCGGCATCGAAGATTGATGATCTCGCTGCTGCTGCCCTTGGCGATGGGGATCGCGCTGCTAGTGGACCGTCTGCTCGGCGAGCCACCGGCCTGGGCGCATCCCGTGGTGGGCATCGGCCGCTATCTCAATGCCTTCGGCACGCGGCTGGCCGCGATGCCACCGGCCCAAGCCTTTACCGGCGGTGCGCTGGTCTGGCTGCTGGGCGCGCTGCTCGTCGCGGCGCTGGCGTTGGGGCTGGAGATCGCGCTGTTGCAGGGGCTGCAGCCCTGGACCTCCTGGCCGGCCCTGCTGGGCAGCGCACTGGGGCTGGGCCTGCTGCTAAAGCCGCTGCTGGCCTGGGCCATGCTGGTCGACGAGGTCCTGGCGGTGGAGCGCGCGCTGGTCGAATCGCTGCAGACCGGGCGGGCCCAACTCTCGCGCCTGGTCAGCCGCGACACCGCCGCGCTCGATGCGGCCGAGGTGCGCGAGGCCGCGATCGAGACCCTGGCCGAGAACCTCAACGACTCGGTCGTTGCGCCGCTGTTCTGGTTCGTGATCGCGGGCCTCCCTGGCGCTGCGGTCTATCGTTTCGCCAACACCGCCGATGCGATGTGGGGCTATCGCGATCACCGTGAGTGGTCGGGCAAGTGGGCCGCGCGCGCCGACGATGTGTTGAGCTGGATCCCGGCCCGCATCACCGCGCTGGCGCTGATGGGCCTGCGCCCGGCGCTGTTGCTGCGTCTGGCTGGCGAGGCGCCGCGCACGCCTTCGCCCAATAGCGGCTGGCCGATGGCGGCGATGGCGCTGCGCTTGAATCTGCGCCTGGCCAAGCCGGGCGTCTACAGCCTCAACGAGGGCGGCGCCGCGCCGCAGGGCGCCGATCTGCGGCGTGCGGCCGGCCTGGCCCGGCGCGCGATGCTGGGCTGTGCGCTGCTGCTGGCCTTCGCGGCCCTGAGCCTGAGGTTGCCGACATGACCCACGGTGGCAGTGACAGCGGCCCGCCCCTGCTGCACGACTTCTCGACCAATGCGAACCCGCTGCCGGTGCCGGCATCGCTGAGCGCGGCCTTGCAAGCGGCCGACCGGTGCCGCTACCCGGACCCGCACTACCTGGCGCTGCGCGAGCAGCTGGGCCGCGCCCATGGTGTATCGCCCGAACGCATCCTGCCAGCCTCCGGCGGCGCCGAGGCAATACGCCGGCTGAGCCTGGCCGCGCTGCTGCAGGGGCTGCGCGAGGTCTGGGTGCCCTCGCCCGGCT
Organism: Paucibacter sp. XJ19-41; assembly: GCF_028462495.1. Taxonomy (NCBI): domain Bacteria; kingdom Pseudomonadati; phylum Pseudomonadota; class Betaproteobacteria; order Burkholderiales; family Sphaerotilaceae; genus Roseateles; species Paucibacter sp. XJ19-41. The sequence continues at coordinate 34,276 of NZ_JAQOWX010000028.1, read as the reverse complement.
TCGGCGACTATGCGGCGGCGGCCCAGGCACTGGGCCTGCGCGTGCGCTCCTATGCGGATGTCACGCAGCTCCTGCAAGAGCTCGGCAGCGAGGCCATGGTCTGGATCTGCGAGCCCTGCAACCCGACCGGCGAGAGCCTGGCCAGCGCGCAGATCGCGGCCGTCGCCGCGCGCGCCGCGCTGACCGTGCTGGACCGCGCTTATGAGCCGCTGCGCCTGGCCGGCACGGCGCCGGCGCTGCCGTCGAACTGCTGGACTTTGCACTGCCCCAACAAGGCGCTGGGCCACACTGGCGTGCGCGCCGCCTATCTGATCGCCGCCGAGGACTATGCCTTCAGCCATCGCGTGCAGCAGTTGGCGGCCAGTTGGGTGCTGTCTGCTGAGGGCCAGGTCTTGCTGATGCAGCTGCACCGCCCCGAGATCCAGGCCTGGCTGGCCGACTCGCGCGCCCAGCTGCGGCGCTGGAGCGTGCAGCAGCGCGAGATGCTGGCGTCCCTGGGCTGGCAGCAACGCGAGAGCTGCACACCCTTCTGGCTGGCCCGGCCGGCCGTGCCGCTGGACCACGAGGACCTGCGCGCCCATGGCATCAAGCTGCGCGACGCCAGCTCCTTCGGCCTGCCGGGCTGGGTGCGCGTCGCGACCCTGCCGCCACAATCGCAGCTGGCATTGAAGAAAGTGATCGCGCAATGACGGCCAAGGCTGTGATGGTTCTGGGCACGACCAGTGGCGCCGGCAAGAGCTGGCTGGCCACGGCCTTGTGCCGCTGGTATGCCCGCCAGGGGCTCAAGGTGGCGCCCTACAAGGCGCAGAACATGAGCAACAACGCGCGGGTCGTGCCCGGCCTGAACGGGCGCATGGGCGAGATCGGCAGCGCCCAGTATTTCCAGGCGCTGGCCGCGCGCCGCACGCCCGAGGTGCGGATGAACCCAGTGCTTTTGAAGCCCGAGGCCGACACACGCAGCCAGGTGGTGCTGATGGGCGAGGTCAGCGCCGAGCTGGGCGCGATGCCCTGGCGCGGCCGCAGCGAGAAGATCTGGCCCACGGCACGGGCGGCGCTGCACGAATTGCTGGCCGAGAACGATGTGGTCGTGATCGAGGGCGCGGGCTCGCCGGCCGAGATCAATCTGCACAGCAGCGACTACGTCAATATGCGCACCGCGCTGGAGGCCAGAGCCGCCTGCCTGCTGGTGACCGACATCGACCGCGGCGGCGCCTTTGCCCACCTGTACGGCACCCATCAGCTGCTGCCGGCCCACGAGCGCGCGCTGATCAAGGGCTTTGTGCTGAACCGCTTCCGCGGCGATGCCGCGCTGCTGGCGCCGGGGCCTGAGCAGCTGCAGGCGCTGACCGGCGTGCCCACCGTCGCGGTACTACCGATGTGGCGCGGCCACGGCCTGCCCGAGGAGGACGGTGTGTATGACGAGCGCCCATCGGGGTCGGGTTTGAACATCGCCATCCTCGCCTACCCGCGGCTGTCCAATCTCGACGAGTTCCAGCCGCTGCGCAGCCTGCCCGGCGTGCGCCTGGTCTGGGCCCGCACGCCGGCCGAGCTGGCCGGTGCCGACTGGATCATCCTGCCGGGCTCCAAGGCCGTGGCCGCCGATCTGGCCTGGTTGCGCGCCCAAAAGATCGATGAAGTGGTCGCCCGCCATGCTGCCGCGAACAAGCCAGTGCTGGGCATCTGCGGCGGCCTGCAGATGCTGGGCGAAGCTTTGCTGGATCCGCACGGCCTGGACGGCAATGCACCGGGACTGGGCCTGCTGCCCTTGGTGACGCAGTTCGAGCGCGAAAAGCTGCTGCGCCCGGCCGAGCTGCGATTCGAGGCAGAACTCGACGGGACTTGGCAGACCCTGAGCGGCGTCCAAGCCCAGGGCTACGAGATCCACCACGGCCGCACGGCCCAGCATCCCTCGCTGCCGACGGCGCGCGTGGCGGTGCGCAGCGACACCGGCGAAGCGATCGGCTGGCAGCAGGGATCGGTGCTGGGCTGCTATGCCCACGGCCTGTTCGAACAGCCGGCCGTGATGGCCGCGCTGTTCGGTCTGGGCCTGCCAACACTGGACAGCGTGTTCGACGGGCTGGCCGACTACATCGACACGCATTTCGAGCCGGGCCGGCTGATGGCGCTGATCCGATGAGCGACCCGATCCCACAGCGCATCGCCTGCCTGTCCACCGAGGCCGTGGAGGTGCTGTACCGCCTCGGCGCCCAGGACCATGTGGCCGGCATCTCCGGCTACACCGTGCACCCGCCCGAGGCGCGCGCCGAGAAGCCCAAGATCAGCGGCTTTTCCAGCATGAAGGTCGAACGCCTGCTGGCGGTACAGCCGGATCTGGTGATCGGCTTCTCGGACCTGCAGCGCCCGCTGCTCGATGAATGCGAGCGCGCCGGACTGGCCACACTGTGGTTCGACCAGCGCAGCATTGCCGGCATCCATGCCATGGTGCTGCGCCTGGGCGAGCTGGTTGGCCGCCCTCAGCAGGCGCTGGCGCTGAACCGCCAGTTGCAGTCCTGCCAGGACGAGATCGCAGCCACTGCAGCCGCCTTGCCCTGCCGGCCGCGCGTGTATTTTGAGGAATGGGACGAGCCCATGATCTGCGGCATCGGCTGGGTCAGCGAGCTGATCGCTATGGCCGGCGGCGTGGACGTGTTCGCCGAACGCTCGCGCGCCGGTTTCGCGCGGCAACGCATCGTCGATGCCGACACGGTGCTGGCCGCCACGCCCCAGCTGATCCTCGGCTCCTGGTGCGGTAAGCGCTTCGTGCCCGACAAGGTGCTGGCCCGCCCTGGCTTTGCCGCGCTGAATGCCCGGCTCGCCGAAATCAAGTCCGCCGACATCCTGGCCCCAGGACCGGCCGCCATCGAACGCGGCGCCCGCCAACTGCAGGCCGCCATCCAGACCACCGCCGAGGCCCTCGCATGCAAGACCTGATCCCCACCATCGCCCCTCTGCACGACGCCGCCCTCGCCGCCGCCCTGCAGCGCCGCATCGACATCAAGACCAAGCCGCTGGGCGCCCTGGGCCGGCTGGAGACGCTGATGCTGCGCCTGGGCCTGATCCTCGGCAGCGAGACACCGCAACTGCGCGAGCCGCAGCTGATGGTGTTCGCCGGCGACCACGGCCTGGCGGCGCGCGGCGTGTCGGCCTATCCCAGCGATGTCAGCTGGCAGATGGTCGAGAACTTCCTGGCCGGCGGCGCGGCGGTCAGCGTGCTGGCGCGCCAGCACGGCCTGGCCCTGAGCGTGGTGGATGCCGGCGTGGCCCACGACTTCGCACCGCGCGAGGGTCTGATCATCGCCAAGATCGCGCCCGGCACGGCCGATGCGCTGGCCGGCCCGGCGATGAGCGCCGACCAGTGCGCCACCGCGATTGCCGCCGGCAAGAACCTCTTGCACAAGCAGCCGGGCAATGTGCTGCTGCTGGGCGAGATGGGCATAGGCAACAGCTCGGCGGCGGCCCTGCTGCTGGCGCGGCTGCAAGGCCTGCCGATTGCCGACTGCACCGGCCGGGGGACAGGTCTTGACGATGCACAGCTGCAGCACAAGACCGACATCCTGCGCCAGGTGCTGCAGCGCCATGGCGAGGCGGCCACGCCGCTGGCGGCGCTGGCGGCCTTCGGCGGTTTCGAGATCGCGATGATGGTGGGCGCGGTGCTGCAGGCGGCGCTGGAGCGGCGCGTGATCGTCGTCGACGGCTTCATCTGCGGCGCGGCGGTGCTGGTGGCGGCAAAGCTGCAGCCGGCCGTGCTGGAACGCTGCGTGTTCGCCCATGCCTCGCAGGAGGCCGGCCATGGGCTGATGCTGCAAGCGCTGGGCGCCGAGCCGCTGGTCGACCTGGGCCTGCGCCTGGGCGAGGGCTCGGGCGCGGCGCTGGCCTGGCCGCTGCTGGAATCCGCCTGCCGCATCCTGGCCGAGATGGCCAGCTTCGAATCGGCCGGGGTCAGCGAGAAAAAACACTGAAGCCGGTGATTGTTCTGTCTTTTTAGCTGGACAGCCGGCTGGCGACAAAACTAATAATGGTCCGACCTGAGATGGAGGGTCGCCATGACGGATTTGGTGTTCGCGGACGAATCACCGCCGCTGCAGCCGACGGGCCGGGCCAGCAAGACGCTGGAGCCCTGGATCGTGATGATCGTCGACGACGACCCGGCCGTCCACGAGGTCACCCAGCTGGTGATGGCCGACTTCGAGTTTGCCGGCCGGCGCCTGCAGTTCCTCGATGCCTATAGCGGCGTCGAGGCCCGCGAGCTGCTGGCGCATCGCCAGGACATCGCGCTGATACTGCTGGACGTCGTGATGGAGAGCGAGCATGCCGGGCTGGATCTGGCCCGCCATATCCGCGAGGTGCAGCAGAACCACCATGTGCGCATCGTGCTGCGCACCGGCCAGCCGGGCCAGGCGCCCGAAGAGCATGTCATCAAGACTTATGACATCAATGACTACAAGGAAAAGACCGAGCTGACCAAGCGCAAGCTGATCACGGTCTTCTACTCGGCGCTGCGCAGCTACCGCGACATCATGATCATCGAGGCCTCGCGCCAGGCGCTGCGCCGCTCCATCGATGCAATCACCAAGGTCTATGACTCGCAGAACCTGCGCCGCTTCGCCTCGGCGGTGCTGGAGCAGGTCTCGCATCTGCTGGGCCTGGACGCCCAGGGCTTCAGCGCCAGCCGGGTGTCGGCCTATGCGGCCTCGCATGTCGAGGGCAGGCTCAAGGTGCTGGCGGCCACCGCCGAGTATTCACGCCTGCTGGTCGAGGAGGAACTGGACGCCCTGCCCACCGAGGTGCGTGACGCGCTGAACCGGGCGCTGAGTTCACAGCAAAGCCATTTTGACGACTACCACTTCGTCGGCTACTACCGCAGCAGCACCGGCAATGAGAGCCTGCTCTATATGGTGTTTTCCGAGCCGGTCGACGAGACGGCTCGCGAGCTGCTGGAAATCTTCTGCGCCAATGTCGCGATCACCTACGAGACCCTGCTGCTGCGCGAGGAGATCCAGGAAACCCAGCGCTCCACCGTCTTCATCCTCGGCGAAGCGGTCGAGAAGCGCTCCAAGGAAACCGGCTCGCATGTGCGCCGCGTCGCCGAGCTGTCGGCACTGCTGGGCGATGCGGTGGGCCTGGCGGCTTCGGATGTGGAGTTTCTGCGCCAGGCCGCGCCGCTGCACGATGTCGGCAAGATCGGCATCCCGGACCGGGTGCTGAACAAGCCGGGCAAGCTCGACGAGGAAGAATGGGAGGTCATGAAGACCCATGCCCGCATCGGCTACGAGCTGCTCAGCAAAAGCGACAAGCGCATCCTGCAGCTGGGCGCGACCATCGCTCACGAGCACCATGAGCGCTGGGACGGTCAGGGCTATCCGCGCGGCCTGGCCGGCGAGCAGATCCATATCGTCGGCCGCATCGTCGCGCTGGCCGATGTGATGGACGCACTGGTCAGCACCCGCTGCTACAAGCAGCGCTGGCCTTTCGAGCAGGCCATCGACTATCTGCGCGCCGAGTCCGGCCGCCAGTTCGACCCCAAGCTGGTGAGCCTGCTGCTGGAGCGCCTGCCCGAGCTGCGCAGCATCTACGAGCGCTACCCCGATGCCTGAGACGCCACGCTTCAGCGAAGCCGAGAAGCGCCGGCGGGCCGAGGCCGCGCTGCGCTCGATCACCTTGTCGACCTCGCGCGTGCAGGGCGAGGCCTTCTTCCGGGTGCTGGTCAAGGATCTGGCCGCCGCGCTGGATGTGGCCTATGTGATCGCCGGCCGGCTGATCCCGTTCGAGGATGGCGAGGGTGTGCAGACCCTGGCGGTCTGGGGTGGTGCCGACTGGCTGCCGAATATGAGCTACTCGCTGAAGGGCACGCCCTGCAGCAATGTCGCCGACCAGAGCATGTGCTTCTACGCCTGCGGCGTGCAGCAGGCCTATCCGGACGACCATCTGCTTGGCGAGATGGGGGCCCAAAGCTATGTGGGCATGCCCATGGTGGGCACCACGGGCGCCAGCCTGGGCATTCTGGTGGCGCTGGACAAACGCGAGATCGATGCCGACAAGCATCTGCTGGCCCTGTCCCTGCTGTCGATCTTTGCGGCCCGCGGCGCCGCCGAGCTGCAGCACCAGGACCGCGAAGCCGAGCTGGAGGGCCTGGTGCTGGCGCGCACCGAGGAACTGCGCCATGCCACGGCCACGCTGGTGGAGCGCGAGAAGCTGGCCGCGCTGGGCGGCCTGGTGGCCGGGGTCGCGCACGAGGTCAACACGCCGATCGGCATCGCGGTGACGGCGGCCTCGGGCATGGAGGAGTTCGCGCGCGAGATGCTGGCCATGCTGGCGCGCGACAAGGTCAGCCGCAGCGAGCTGCAGGGCCTGGCACGGCGCATCGAGAGCGCGGCGGGTCTGGTGTGCAGCAATCTGGCCCGGGCCGCCACGCTGGTGGGCAATTTCAAGACCCTGGCGGTGGACCAGAGCAGCGAGCTGGCCCTGCCACTGGACCTGGTCGACTATCTGCGCGCCATCATCCGCACCCATCAACCGGTGCTGCGCAAGGCCGAGGTCGAGGTGCTGCTGGACGCGCCGGAGCGGCTGCCGGTGCGCATGGCGGGCGGCATGCTGTCGCAAATCATCTCGAACCTGCTGCTCAATGCGATCACCCATGCCTTCGAGGGCCGGTCCGAGCGCCGCATCGCGATACGGCTGCGCGAGGCGGGCACGGACGATGTCGAGCTGCGCCTGCGCGACAACGGCAACGGCGTGCCCGACGAGATACGGCCACGCCTGTTCGAGCCCTTCTTCAGCACCAAGCGCGGCGACGGCGGCTCGGGCCTGGGCCTGCACATCGTGCAGACCCTCAGCCAGCGCCTGGGCGGCTCGGTGCAGCTGGATACGGAACCCGGCGCGGGCCTGGGCTTGGTGATCAGGCTGCCGCGCAACAGCGTCTGAGCGCGGCCTCAGGCGTCCTTGGCCGGCACATTGCCCAGAATCATCGCCCGGCCGGCGAAGATGCCGCCGACCGCCTCCAGCTCGAAGCGCTCGGTATCGCGCCGGCGCACCTCGCTCATCACCTCGTCGGCCTCGTCCGGCGTTGCGCCGGTGGCCAGGGCCGCCTCGCGGCCCAAGGCCATGGCCGACTCGAAGGTCTCGCGGATCTGGTAGTCGACATCGGCCTTCAGCAGCTCGTGCGCATGCTCGCGGTCATAGGCCCGCACCAGCAGCTTGGCCTGGGCGCAGCTCATGCGTGCCTGCTCGACGATGCGGCTGACCGCCGCCTTGTCATTGATGCAGACCAGGATCACGCGCGCATGGTGGGCGCCGGCCGCATGCAGCACGTCGGCGCGGTCGCCGTCGCCGTAGTAGACCTTGAAGCCGAACTCGGCGGCGTCGCGTATCACCTCGGTGTCGTTGTCGATGATGGTGATCTGGGCACCGCGCGCCAGCACCGCCTGGCTGGCCACCTGGCCGAAACGGCCGAAGCCGATGATCAGCACGCTGGCGGCCAGGTTCTCTGGTCGCTCTATGCCCTCCATCGAGGGCTTGATCTTGGGCGTCAGGCGGCGCAGCGCCAGCACGGTCAGCGGGGTCAGCGCCATCGACAGCACGACGATGGCCGTCATGTTCGCATTGACCTCGGCATCGATGACGCCGGCCGCCAGCGCCGCCGCATAGAGCACGAAGGCGAACTCGCCGCCCTGGGCCATCAGCACCGCGCGGTCGATCGCATCGGCGTGCGAGGCCCGCGCCAGGCGCGCCACCGCATAGATGCACAGGGTCTTGACCACCATCATCGCCAGCACGCCGGCGATGATCAGCTGCCAGTTCTGAGCCACCGCCGCCAGGTCCAGCGCCATGCCGACGCCGATGAAGAACAGTCCCAGCAGCAGTCCGCGGAAGGGCTCGATATCGGCCTCCAGCTGATGGCGAAAGCTCGACTCCGACAGCAGCACCCCGGCCAGGAAGGCGCCCAGCGCCATCGACAAGCCACCGAGCTGCATCAGCAGGGCCGCGCCCAGCACCACCAGCAGGGCCGCGGCCGTCATCACCTCGCGCGCCTTGGCGCGCGCCAGCACCCGGAACAGCGGGTTCAGCAGCCACAGGCCGACGGCCACCAGGGCCGCCAGCGCCCCAAGGCCCAGCAGCACCGCGCCCCAGCGCGAGCCGGCCGCCGCCGGCGCAGCGGCCGAGGTCGGCGCGATAAAGGCCACCAGGGCCAACAGCGGCACGATCAGCAGGTCCTCGAACAGCAGGATGGCGACGATCTTCTGCCCGCGCGGCGCGGCGCTGTCACCGCGCTCGCCGAGCAGCTGCATCACGATGGCGGTCGAGGTCAGCACAAAGCCCATCGCGCTGACAAAGGACACGTCCAGCGGGAAACCAAAGGCCAGGCCGACCCCGGTCAGCAAGGCGCCGCAGACCACCACCTGCAGGCTGCCCAGGCCGAAGATGGCGCGGCGCAAGGCCCACAGATGCGAGGGCCGCATCTCCAGGCCGATGACGAACAGAAACATCACGACGCCCAGCTCGGCGATATGCAGAATCGTCTGCGCATCGCTGAACAGGCCCAGGCCGAAGGGCCCGATGACCAGGCCGGCCGCCAGATAGCCCAGCACCGAGCCCAGACCCAATCGCTTGAACAGCGGCACCGCCACCACCGCCGCACCCAGCAGTGTCACGACCTTGATCAGGTCCCCTGCACTTCCCTCTGCCGCCATCTCTTCCCTTTCGAACGTCAAGCCGATCCGCCGGATCAGCCTGCGCATTCTCCCTGCAGCCGCGATGGCGGGATATCAGTGCTTAGTCAGGCGCAAGCTCAGCAGCAAGGTCTGGATGTCGTCAAGCCGGGTCGCATCGCTGGTCTGAGCCAGCAGGGTCAGCCGGATCGGACCCATCGGCGTCACGCGCAGCTCCGGCAGGTGCAGGCCGATGAAATAGCGCGTCGAGTCCGGCTGCCGCCAGCGCACCAGCCGTGCCGGCCGGCCGTCCACCAGCACCGGCTTCTCCTCGTAGCCGCTGACGCCGTCGCGGTTCAGCAGGGGATCGCTGTACAGGCCGAGGTCGTAGTCGATCAGCAAGCCGTCGCCATGCAGCCGGCCTGCTTTCGAGTCGATGCCGCCCGTCTGCTGCGCCATGGTCGCCGGCAGCTGCAGCGAAAAATCGCCCAGATCGCGGCGCGGCAGCGGCTCAGCGGCGGCCAGGATGACGCCCCACAGCAGCGACAGCCAGCTCAGCCAGCGGGCCGGCCACATCAGGCCTGGCCTGGATCGCTGCGGCGCCCGCGTGCCACGCCGACCAGCAGCACGCCGCCCAGCAGCAGCATGGCCCAGCTGGCGGGCTCGGGCACCGGCGCGGTAGCCAGCACGGCGATCGGCTGGATCGTGATGAACTTGCCCTGCGCATCGCTTTGCACCAGGGCGCTGCTCAGGATGGTGGTGATCTGGGCGGCGGTCAGCGCAAAGCTGGTCGACAGCGTGGGGTTCATCAGATTGCTGCCATTGTTCGGCAGCACATGACCCAGCCCCAGGTTGTGGGCCAGTTCATGAGCGAGCAGATTGCCGCCGAGGCTCGCATGGGCCGCCCAGCTGGAGTCGAGCGCCATCAGGTTGCCGGGCGTGTCCGCGCAGCCGACGATATTGCTGCCCGGATCGCCGCACCAGCGCACCTTGTCGACAAAGAACATATTGACAACGGGCGCATCGAGGTTGACGGCCAGCCCGGCCATCTTGTTCCAATCGGCAAAGCTGTCGATCGAGGTCAGGCTGGCATCGATGATGCTTGTCTGGCTGTTGAAACGAATGTCTATCCTGTCGGCAGCGGCAAAACCTGCCTGCGAGAAGATCGCATCCAGCTTGGCCTCGTTGGTCGTCACAAAGCCGTCGGCGGCCCAGCTGGCGGCCTGCGCCACAGCGAGCGCGGCGGCAGCGGCCAGACGGAGGCTTGATTTGAGAATGGGCGGCTTCATAGGGTTCTCCGGCATCAGGATGCAGATGGACAGGGTTTCATCACGGCCACCACCTTATCCAAGAGCCCGACCGGCATCAATCCCGAGAAACGAAGCCGCTCGCCAGGTGCTCCGAGGATAATCGGCCGGCCCCCCGCTCTCGCCCGCGCATGCGCCTCGTCCTCCACGAACTCCGTCTGTTCTTCATTGCCCTGCAATTCTTCACCCGGGTGCCGATGCCGCGCTGGGTGGGTTTCGAGCCGCTGTGGCTGCAGCATTGCGCGCGCCAGTTCCCGCTGGTGGGCCTCTTGGTCGGGACCTTCAGCGCGCTGGTGCTGTGGGCCGCGCTATGGCTGTGGCCGGCCGGCGTGGCGGTAGGCCTGGCGATGGCGGCCGGCGTCTGGCTGACCGGCGGCTTCCACGAGGACGGCTGGGCCGATACCTGCGACGGCCTGGGGGGCGCGGTCAGCCGCGACAAGGCCTTGCTGATCATGAAGGACTCGCGCATCGGCAGCTATGGCGCGCTGGGGCTGATCCTGATGCTGGGGCTGAAGGCGGCCGTGCTGGTCTCTCTCGTGGAGCAGGACTGGCTGCTGGCGATGACGGCCCTGGTCTGGGCCCACTGCGCCTCGCGGGCCGCGCCGGTCTGGCTGATACGCGCCCTGCCCTATGCCGGCGATGCGGATCATGCCAAAGCCAAGCCGCTGGCCACCCAGGCCAGCATCGCGACGCTGCTGACCGCCTTGCTCTGGGTGCTGCTGCTGAGCCTGGGGATCGCCTGGCAGCAGCCGCAGTGGCTGTCACAGCTGGTCCTGGCCGTGCTGGCGGCCGCCGTCGCGACCCGGGCCATGCAGGCCTGGCTGAACCGGCGCCTGGGCGGCTATACCGGCGACAACCTGGGCGCCACGCAACAGGTGGTGGAGCTGGCCACGCTGCTGGCCTGGCTGGCCCATGTCTGAAGACCAGCGGGTCTGGGCCTGGCGCCATCCGCGGCCAGAAGGGGCCGCCGGACGCTGCATCGGCGCCGGCACCGATCTGCCGGTGCATTGGCGCCGCGCCAAGCGCCTGGCCCGCCGCATCCAGGCCACGGCCCGGCGCGAGCGCCTGCCGCATTGCATCCACAGCTCGCCGCTGCGGCGCTGCCGCGAGGTCGGCGCCTGGCTGCGGCGCTGGGGCTGGACCCATCGGGTCGATGCGGCCCTGCTGGAACTGGACTTCGGCCGCTGGGAGGGCCAGCCCTGGCAGGCCATCGGCCAGGCCGAAGTCGATGCCTGGTGTGCGGACTTCGGTGCTTATGCGCCGGGCGGCGGCGAGGCGCTGAATGCGCTGCTGGCCAGGGCCGGTGCGTGGTCGGCGCAGACACCGGCGCTGGTGGTCAGCCACGGCGGCTGGATGCTGGCCAGACGCTGGGTGTCGGAGGGCAAGCCGCCGCCGGCATCGGCCGCCGACTGGCCGGCCGCACCGCGCTACGGCGAGCTCTGGCGGCTTGTCTGATCAGGCGGCCTGGGCCGTCAGCCGCAGATACTTCTGCATCAGAGTCTCGCGGCTTTCGATATGGGCCGGGTTGACCGGGATGCAGGCCACCGGGCACAGCGCCACGCACTGCGGCTCCTCATGATGGCCGACGCATTCGGTGCATTTGTCAGGGGCTATTTTGTAGAACTCCTCGCCCATCGAGATCGCCTGGTTGGGGCACTCGGGCTCGCAGACATCGCAGTTGATGCATTCGTCGGTAATCATCAAAGCCATGGCGGCCTACCCCTTCTTGATGCGCTCTTCCAAACGCGCGCGCACCGAGGGTGACACGAATTTGGAAACATCACCGCCCAAGGTGGCAATCTCGCGCACAAAGGTGCTGGAGATGAACTGGTAATGGTCCGAGGGGGTCAGGAAGACGGTCTCGACATCGGGCATCAGCTGGCGGTTCATGCCGGCCATCTGGAATTCGTACTCGAAGTCGCTGACGGCGCGCAGGCCGCGCACCACCACCTTGCCGCCGTTCTCGATGACGAAGTCGCGCAGCAGGCCGCGAAAGGGGATCACCTCGATATTCGGGTACTTGGACGACAGCTCCTGGGCCATCGCCAGGCGCTCCTCGATCGTGAACATCGTGCGCTTGTGATGGCCAGCCGCCACCGCGATGATCAGCCGCTCGAACAAGCGGCTGGCACGGCGGATCAGATCCTCATGACCCAGCGTCATCGGATCGAAGGTGCCGGGATAGACGGCGGTGAGAACAGTCACAGAGGTCAAACGGCGCTCCTGGTTAGACGCCCGGATTATCCCCGCGCCGCAGCAACTGGTAGTAAACAGCCCCCGCCCGGCCCGATTTCCAGACGTCGAGCCCCAGTTCGGGTGGCGCCGCGATCAGATCCGGCGCTTCCAGATAGATGAGGCCACCGTCCACCAGCAGCGGCGTGGCGGCACACAAGGCGGCCTCGAACAACTCCTGGCCGAATGGCGGGTCGAGCAACACGAGCTCGAAACGGGCCGGCGCCGAGCGGGTCATCCAGCCCAGTGCATCAGTGCATTCGACGCGCAGTTGCTCGGCCTTCAACCGCAGGGCGCTGGCCTTCAGACTGCGCACCAGCTCGGCGTCACGCTCCAGCAGCAACACCTCGTCGGCACCGCGCGATGCCGCCTCGAAGCCGAGGGCGCCGCTGCCGGCAAAGGCATCGAGCACCCGCCAGCCAACGAGGTCCTGGCCCAGCCAGTTGAACAGCGTTTCGCGCACGCGGTCGGATGTCGGGCGCAAGCCCGGTTTGGTGGCCACTGGAAGCTTCGAGCGCTTCCACTGGCCGCCAATGATGCGAACCTCACTCATTGACGAACAGGAATGCCACGCGCAGCCATCAAGGCCTTGGCCTCGCCGACCGTGTGCTGTCCATAGTGAAAGATGCTGGCGGCCAGCACCGCATCGGCGCCGCCTTGCTGCACGCCGTCGGCCAGATCGTCCAGCGAGCCGACACCGCCGGAGGCGATCACCGGCACGTTGATCGCGTCGCTGACGGCGCGAGTCAGCGCCAGATCGAAGCCGCTCTTGGTGCCATCGCGGTCCATGCTGGTCAAGAGGATCTCGCCGGCCCCGTGCTCGGCCATCTGCCTGGCCCAGCTGACGGCATCCAGGCCGGTGTTCTTGCGGCCTCCGTGGCTGTAGACATCCCAGCCCTGCCCATCGTCACGGCGCTTGGCATCGATCGCGACGACGATGCACTGGGCGCCGTACTTCTCGGACGCATCGCGGATGACTTGCGGATTGGCGATCGCGGCCGAGTTGAAGCTGACCTTGTCGGCCCCGGCGTTCAGCAGGCGCCGCACATCGGCCACCTCGCGCACGCCACCGCCCACGGTCAGCGGGATGAAGACCTGGCTGGCGACGGCCTCGATGATGTGCAGGATCAGATCGCGGCCATCGCTGGTCGCGGTGATGTCCAGAAAGGTCAGCTCGTCGGCGCCCTGCTCGTTGTAGCGGGCGGCGATCTCGACCGGATCACCGGCGTCGCGCAGTTCCAGGAAGTTGATGCCCTTGACGACGCGACCGCCGGTCACATCCAGGCAGGGGATGATGCGCTTGGCCAGCATCGCCCGCTCAGCCCCGGCTCAGCTCGTCGGCGCGCACCTGGGCAGCGGCCAGGTCGAGCGCGCCGGTGTAGATGGCGCGGCCGCAGATCACGCCCTCGACGCCCTCGTCCTCGACCGCACACAGCGCCTCGATATCGGCCATATTCGACAGGCCGCCGGAGGCGATCACCGGGATGGTCAGCGCCCGCGCCAGCTTGACGGTGGCCTCGATATTGATGCCGGTCAGCATGCCGTCGCGGCCGATATCGGTGTAGATCACACCCTCGATGCCGTAGTCCTGGAACTTCTTGGCCAGATCGATCACCTCGTGGCCGGTCAGCTTGCTCCAGCCGTCGGTCGCGACCTTGCCGTCCTTGGCATCGAGGCCGACGATGATGTGGCCGCCAAACGCGGTGGCCGCGTCCTGCAGAAAGCCGGGGTTCTTGACCGCGGCCGTGCCGATGATGATGTAGCTCAGGCCGTCATCGAGGTAGCGCTCGATGGTGTCGAGGTCGCGGATGCCGCCACCCAGCTGCACCGGGATCTCGCTGCCGACCTCGCGCAGGATGGCCTTGATGGCCGGTTCATTGACCGGTTTGCCGGCAAAGGCCCCGTTGAGGTCCACCAGATGCAGGCGGCGCGCGCCGGCGTCCACCCATCTTCGGGCCATCGCGGCGGGGTCCTCGCCAAAGGTGGTGGAGACATTCATGTCGCCTTGTTCAAGGCGAACACACTTGCCGTCTTTCAGGTCAATCGCAGGGATCAGCAGCATGGCCGAGGCAGGGGTGGTGAGAAATGGGAGAAGAGGGACGAGACCAAGTGCAGGGGAAGAAGACGTGGATGTCCTCAAGGCTTCCAAAGCAGGAAGTTGCGATACAGGGCAAGCCCGAGCGCGGCACTTTTCTCAGGGTGGAATTGGGTAGCAAAAATATTATCCCGGGCCACCGCACAGGTAAAGCGCAGGCCGTACTCGGTTTCCCCCGCGCTGTGGTGCGCATCTAACGGCTGCGCATAAAAACTGTGCACGAAATAAAACCAGGATTCGTCGGGCACGCCGGCCCAGACCGGGTGGGGCCGGCTCTGGCGCACACGGTTCCAGCCCATCTGCGGCACCTTGTAGCGGCTGCCATCGGGCTGGATCTGGCCTTCGAGCCTGAAACGCCTGACCTGGCCCGGGATCAGACCCAGGCCCGGCGTGTCCTGTTCCTCGCTGTGGTCCAGGAGCATCTGCATGCCGACGCAGACGCCCATCAGCGGCTTGTTCGCGGCGGCGTCGAGCACAGCCTCCTTCAGACCGGAGTCGGCCAGTTCGCGCATGCAGTCACGCATCGCGCCCTGGCCCGGCAGCACGACCCGCTCGGCGGCATAGACCTCCTCGGGCTTGGCGGTGATCACCACGTCCAGGCCCGAGTCCTGCGCCACATGCAGCACGGCCTGCGACACCGAGCGCAGATTGCCCATGCCGTAATCGACAACCGCAACGGTCCTGTTAGCCCCTCGACGAACGGGTACGTTCGCCGATCCCCCGAGGGGATTCGGGCCGGCTTGGGGCGGCCCGGCGCTCGGCCCGATGACCTGGCCCATCAGAGGGTCCCCTTGGTCGAGGGGATCACGCCCGCGCTGCGCGGATCCAGGGTCATCGCCATGCGCAGCGCGCGGCCGAAGGCCTTGAACATGGTCTCGGCCTGGTGGTGGGCGTTGTGACCCTTCAGGTTGTCGACATGCAGGCTGACCAGGGCGTGGTTGACAAAGCCCTGGAAGAACTCGAAGGTCAGCTGGGTGTCGAAGGCACCGATGCTGCCGGCGGTGAATTTGCAGTCCATCTGCAGGCCCGGGCGGCCGGAGAAATCAACCACCACGCGCGACAGCGCCTCGTCCAGCGGCACATAGCTGTGGCCGTAGCGGGTGATGCCCTTCTTGTCGCCGATGGCCTGGGCCACGGCCAGCCCCAAGGTGATGCCCACATCCTCGACCGTGTGGTGGCCATCGATGTGCAGGTCGCCCTTGGCCTCGATGTCCAGATCGATCAGGCCGTGGCGGGCGATCTGGTCCAGCATATGGTCGAAGAAACCGATGCCGGTATTGAGCTTGGCCTCACCGCTGCCGTCCAGATTGACGCGCACCCTGATCTGGGTTTCCTTGGTGTTGCGGCTGACTTCGGCAATGCGTGGGGCGCTCATGACAGACTCTCTTTCAGTGCGGCCAGCATCGCCGCGTTTTCCTCGGGCGTGCCCACCGTGATGCGCAGGCAGTTGGCCAGCAGCGGGTGCATGGCCGAGACATTCTTGATCAGCACGCCTTTGGCCTTCATCGCGTCGAAGCTGCGTGCCGCGTCGGCCACCCTGGCCAGAATCATATTGCCCTGGCTCGGATAAGGCCGGATGCCGGGCATTTGCGCCAGCTCGGCCAGCAGGCGCTCGCGTTCGGCGCGCAGGATCTCGGCCTGCTGCGCATAGACCTCGGCATGCTCCAGCGCGAACAGCCCGGCCTCGGCGTTCAGCACGCCGATATTGAAGGGCGGGCGGACCTTGTCGATTTCCTGGATCAGCGCCTGCTGCCCGATCAGGTAGCCGATGCGCACGCCGGCCAGGCCGAACTTGCTCATCGTGCGCATCACCAGCACATGCGGATACCTGGCCAACAGGCCCATCGCATCGCGCTCGGCAAAGGGCTGGTAGGCCTCGTCCATCACCACCAGGCCTGGTGCCGCCTCGATGATGCGCTCGATAACGCCGGCATCCCACAGATTGGCGGTCGGGTTGTTCGGATAGGCCAGATAGATCAGGGCCGGCTGCTGCTGCGCGATCGCGGCCAGCATCGCCGCCTCGTCGAGCTCGAAATCGGCCGTCAGCGGCACGCCGACAAAGCCCAGGCCCTGGTAGCGCGCCGAGATCTCGTACATCACGAAACTGGGCAGCGGCGACAGGATCTTCGCGCCGGGGCGGCTGATCGCCATGGACAGCATCGTGATGATCTCGTCCGAGCCATTGCCCAGCGTGATGGCGCAGCCCGCCGGCATGCCGGCATGCGCGGCCAGTGCGGCGGCCAGCACGCCGGTGCGCGCCGCAGGGTAGCGGTTGATCGCGACCCGGCCCAGGCGCTCGCCCAGCTCGCGCTGCAGCGCCTCGGGCAGCCGGAACGGGTTCTCCATCGTGTCCAGCTTGATCAGGCCGGCGGCGCTTTGCACCGGATAGGCCTGGGTGGCGCGCACATCGTCACGGATGCGAGCCAGGCTTTGTTGCGTCAGTCGGTCCATGCGCTGGGCTCGCTCTGCAAGGGGTTGAGGATTCGTACGCTATCGAGCTGCTGCTCATGCGGCAGTTCCAGGCTCAGGAGCAGCTCGCAGCCCTGGGCCTTGGCGGCCGCGACGATCAGCGCGTCGGCATAGGCCAGGCCGAAGCGGCTCTCGATCGACCAGGCGCTCTCGACCGTCGCATGGTCGATGGCCCAGGGATTCCAGCGCTGGTAGCGCCGCACCTCGGCGCGGGCATCGCCATTGGGCATGGGCGGCTGGATGCGGGTCGTGACCAGGCGGTAGAAGTCGTTGAGCACCTGGGTCGAGACCCGGCCGGCGCGCTGCTGCCACAGCAGCATCAGCCAGGCCAGCGCCTTGACCCGGGCCTCGGGATCGGCGCCGTCCTCGCTGAGTATCAGCACCGAGGTGTCGACAAACACGGGCTTCATTTTTCAGCGCTCCGCGCCGGATAGGCAGTACCGTCCGAAACCCAGGAGCGCTCGCGGTGCAGCCAGTCCTGCAGCGCGCGCTGATAGGCGTCGTCATGCCGCATCTTCTCGGCCAGCATCTCGCCGACCAGGCGGGACACGCTGGTATTGCGCCGCGCGGCCTCCAGCCGGGCCCATTCGGCGACGCTGTCCTCCATGCTGACGGTCACGTTCTTCATGGTTCGAAATTTAACACGAAGTTCGTGTTGCACGAAGTTCGTGTTCATTTCACCCCTAAGACCGTCTTGAGTCAGGAGGTGCTCGTCCTCAACAACCAGTAGCCGGGTTGCCGGCGGTCCGGCGCAATGGCGAAAACGACGATTTCCGCCAGGTCGTCGCGATACACGATGGTGAAAGGAAAACCTTTGACTTTCGTCCTTCTGGTATTCGCCGGCCCCGGCGCGCCGCCGCTTGGGAAACGGCGAATCAGGCCCATCGAGGCATTGACCGCCTCGCGGAAACACCGCCCTGCTGCTTCGCTCTTGGCTGCGTAGTACCCGGTCTCATGCAGGAACTCGGCACGGGCTTCCTCGCGGATGCGCAGGCGCTTCAAGGGGCGATGCGTGCAGCTTCGGCCATCACCTCGTCCAACTCATACAGCCGCCCTTCGCCGCGGTCGTGCGACGCCACGCGCCGCTCAATCTCCTGGGTCCATGCGTCGTCAACAGCGCTTGTTTCCTGACGCGACTCGAGAAGAAGATCGAGCAGCCGCACCCGGTCATCCGGGGGAAGTGAGCGGCCTTGGGCCGCGAGTTCAGAAACGAGGTCTGCCATGGCTCAGCTCCTGTATGCGCAAAGAGTCTACCCCCGCCGAGTCAGTTCTTCAGCCGCATCTCCGCCGCCCGTGCATGCCCTTGCAGGCCTTCGCCATAAGCCAGTTCGGCCGCGATCGGCCCCAGTTTCTGGGCGCCGGCCTCGCTGACCTCGATCAGGCTGCTGCGCTTCTGGAAGTCATACACCCCCAGCGGCGAGGAGAAGCGCGCGGTGCCCGAGGTCGGCAGCACATGGTTGGGGCCGGCGCAGTAGTCGCCCAGCGAGTCACTGGTGTAGGCGCCGAGGAAGATCGCACCGGCGTGGCGCAGCAGCGGTTCCCAACGATGCGGATCGGCGCTGGACACCTCCAGATGCTCGGGCGCGATGCGGTTGGAAATTTCGCAGGCCTCGTCCATAGAGCGGGTCTGGATCAAGGCGCCACGGCCTTCCAACGAAGCGCGGATCACCGCCTCGCGCGGCATCGTCGGCAGCAGGCGCTCGATAGCCTCGCGCACCTGCTCGATATAGGCCGCGTCCGGGCACAGCAAGATGCTCTGCGCCAGTTCGTCGTGCTCAGCCTGGCTGAACAGGTCCATCGCCACCCAGTCCGGCGGCGTCGTGCCATCGGCCAGCACCAGGATCTCGCTGGGACCGGCAATCATGTCGATGCCGACCTGGCCGAACACATGCTTCTTCGCACTGGCCACATAGGCATTGCCGGGGCCGGTGATCTTGTCGACGCGCGGCACCGTCGCCGTGCCATAGGCCAGCGCCGCGACGGCCTGGGCGCCGCCTATCGTGAAGGCGCGGTGCACGCCCGCCACATAGGCGGCGGCCAGCACCAGCGGGTTCTTGTCGCCCTTGGCGCCGTTTGAGGCGCCATCCCTGCGGGCTGGCGTGGGCACCACCATGATGATCTCGGGCACGCCGGCCACCTGGGCGGGAATGGCATTCATCAGCACGCTGCTCGGGTAGGCGGCCTTGCCACCGGGCACATAGATGCCGACACGGTCCAGCGGGGTCACTTTTTGCCCCAGCAGCGTGCCGTCCTCGTCGCGATAGCTCCAGCTCAGGCCGCAGGCCTGCTTCTGGCGCTCGTGATAGCTGCGCACGCGCTCGGCAGCGGCCTGCAGCGCGCCGCGCTGGGCCGGGGTGATGGCCTCGAAGGCAGCCTTCAATTCCTCGCGCGTCAGTTCCAGCGCGGCCACCGTGTCGGCCTGCAGGCCGTCAAAGCGGGCCGTGTACGCCAGCACGGCCGCATCGCCGCGGGCACGCACATCGGCCAGGATCTCGGCCACGCGGGTTTCGATGGCCGAATCGGTCTCGGCCGACCAGTGCAGCACACGCTGGAACTCGGCTTCGAAGTCGGGGCTGGCGGTATTCAGTTGGCGGAGCTTCAAGGACATCATGCGGCTCATTTCGGGATGGCAGAGGCGAAGGCGTCGATCAGACGGCGCAGCGGTTCGCGCTTGAGCTTCAGCGCGGCCTGGTTGACGACCAGGCGGGCCGAGATGTCCATGATGAACTCGACCTCGCTCAGCTGATTGGCGCGCAGGGTGTTGCCGGTGGAGACCATATCGACGATGGCGTCGGCCAGGCCCGTCAGTGGCGCCAGCTCCATCGAGCCGTAGAGCTTGATCAGATCGACGTGCACGCCCTTCTCGGCGAAATGCTGGCGCGCGATCTCGGTGTACTTGGTGGCCACGCGAATGCGCGAGCCCTGCCGGACGGCGCCCGCGTAGTCAAAACCCTGGCGCACCGCCACGCTGACGCGGCACTTCGCGATGTTCAGGTCCAGCGGCTGGTAGAGGCCCGCGCCGCCATGCTCGATCAGGATGTCCTTGCCGGCCACGCCCAGATCGGCACCGCCATGCTGGACATAGGTGGGCACGTCGGAGGCACGCACCATCACGATGCGGACCTCGGGGTTGCTGGTCGCAAGAATCAGCTTGCGCGAGGTCTCGGGGTCTTCCAACACCTCGATACCGGCGGCGCGCAGCAGCGGCAGGGTGTCGTCGAAGATGCGGCCTTTGGAGAGAGCCAGGGTGATCATGGTGCGTCTGTCGTCCTTGTGAATCGGGTTCAGCGGGACGGCAGCGGGTTCACCTAGCGGCGCCTCGCCGCCACCCGCTTGCAGAAAAGCGGATGGCGCTCAGGAATGATGGTGCTCGGCCGGGGAAGCAGCATGCTCGGCCGGCGTCAGTGTTTTCATGGAGAGCGCGTGGATCTGCTCGCGCATGCGGTCACCCAGGGCCTGGTACACGCGCTGATGGCGGCGCACACGGGACAGGCCTTCGAACTCGGTGGAGACGATGGTGGCGAAGAAATGCCGGCCGTCGCCCTCGACCTGCAGCGCTTGGCAGGGCAGGCCGTTGGCGATGAATTGCTGAACTTCTTGGGGAGTGGGATCGGCCATGGTGAGCAGGATTCTACTAAGAGCGGATCTTGTAGCCGCGGCGCAGCAGTTCCAGCGCCAGGGCGGCGAGCGCCAGAAAGCTCACGCCGACCAGGCCCAGGCTGATCCAGGGCGAGACATCGCTGACACCGAAGAAGCCGCGCCGGAAGCCGTCGATCATGTAGAAGAAAGGGTTCAGATGGCTGACGCCCTGCCAGAACGGCGGCAGCGATTTGATCGAATAGAACACGCCGGACAGAAAGGTCATCGGCATGATGATGAAGTTCTGGAACGCAGCAATCTGGTCGAACTTCTCCGCCCACAGCCCCGCGATCAGGCCCAGGCTGCCCATGATGGCGGCGCCCAGCACGGCGAAGGTGACGATCCACAGGGGATTGGCCAGGCCCGGCGGCGCAAACCAGAAGGTCACGACGATCACGCCCAGCCCGACCACCAGGCCGCGCACGATGGACGCGCCGACATAGGCAACGAACCAGGCCCAGTGCGACAGCGGCGTCACCAGCAGGAAGACCAGATTGCCGGTGATCTTGCTCTGTATCAAGGACGAGGAGCTGTTGGCAAAGCTGTTCTGCAGCACGCTCATCATCACCAGGCCCGGGATCAGGAAGCTGGTGTAGCCGACCGAGTCATAGACCTTCACATGATCCTCCAGCACGTGGCCGAAGATCAGCAGATAGAGCACGGCGGTCAGCACCGGCGCGGCGACGGTCTGGAAGCTGACCTTCCAGAAGCGCAGCACTTCCTTGTAGAACAGCGTCCGAGCGCCTTGCAAACGGATGGCGCTCATTGATGGGCTCCTTGCATGATTTCCAGAAACACGTCTTCCAGATCGGCGCGGCCGATCTCCAGGTCTTCGACCGGGCAGCCCGCCGCGCGCAGGGTCGACAAAATGGTCTCGACCTCGGCCGCGTCATGGGCCTTGATCTGCACGATGCGGCCGGTGACGCGCGACTGATCGAGCAGCGCGGCCGGCAGCGCCGCATCGGTCTTGAAGCGCAGCATCGTCGAGGCCTTGCCCTTGAGCAGCTCGGAGGTGCTGTCCAGCGCGACGATGCGGCCCTGCTTGAGCATCGCGATGCGCTGGCACAGGGCCTCGGCTTCCTCCAGATAGTGCGTGGTCAGCAGCACCGTGTGGCCCTCGCGGTTCAGGCGCGCGATGAAGGCCCACAGGGTCTGGCGCAGCTCGACGTCGACGCCGGCGGTCGGCTCGTCCAGCACGATGACCGGCGGGCGGTGCACCAGGGCCTGGGCTACCAGCACGCGGCGCTTCATGCCGCCGCTGAGCTGGCGCATATTCGCATGGGCCTTGTCGGCCAGGCCGAGGTTCTCCAGCAACTCGTCGATCCAGGCCTCGTTGCCCTTCACACCGAAATAGCCGCTCTGGATCTTCAACGACTCCCGGACGCTGAAGAAGGGATCGAACACCAGCTCCTGCGGCACGATGCCCAGGGCCTTGCGCGCCGCCGCATAGTCGCTGACCACATCGTGGCCGAGCACCTTGACCGCGCCGCCGCTGGCCTGCGACAGCCCGGCCAGAATGCTGATCAGGCTGGTCTTGCCGGCACCGTTCGGGCCCAGCAGGCCGAAGAACTCGCCGGGCTGGATGTCGAAGGACACGCCATCAAGAGCCCGGACCTGCCCTCCCCGGTATGTTTTGCTGACGTTCTGGAAACTGATGGCGGGCTGGTCGGCCGGCAGGGGCTGGATAGGCATGGGCGCGCATTGTAGGGAGCGCCCACCAATCCCGCTCGGCAAAGGGTTTGCCCGGGGCCAGGCTGCGCAAAGCGCACAAGCCTTGATGCCAGAATCGACGCCATGGTCACCAAGAAACCGCGCCGTACCGCGGAACGCATCCTCGAAGTCACGCTGGACTTGTTCAACCGCTTCGGCGAGCCCAATGTCTCGACCACGCTGATCTCGGCCGAGCTCAATATCAGCCCCGGCAATCTCTACTACCACTACCCAGCCAAGGACGAGCTGATCAACTCGCTGTTCGGCAACTACGAACGCGAGCTCGGCGAACTGCTGGGCGCGGCCGACAATGTGCGCCATGTCGAAGACGCCTGGCTGTTCTTCCATATGCTGATCGAGCTGATCTGGAAGCACCGCTTTCTTTATCGTGACCTGAACGATCTGCTGAGCAAGAATCGCAAGCTGGAGACGCATTTCCAGAGCGTGCTGGAGAGCAAGGCGCGGGCCATGCGCGCAGTGCTGGCCGGGCTGCAGTTCGGCGGCGCGCTGAAGATGGAGGCCCGCGAGGCCCCGCCGGTGGCCAACTCGATGGTGGTGCTGATGAGTTACTGGCTGAGCTACGAATATGTGCGCAACCCGCGCAACGCGCTGGAACCGGCCCAGGCCGGTGCGGCGCTGATGCGCGGCGCCTTCCATGTGCTGAGCCTGTTGCTGCCCTATCTGGAGAGCAACTCGCGCGAGCATCTGTTTGCCCTGGCGGGCAAGTATCAAGAGATGGATAGCTAGGAGCTGATGATGGCCAAGTGGACCGCCTTCCCCTATGACAACACCGCCTACCAGTACGACGCGGCGGCGCTGAAGAAGCACTGGGCGCGCCTGCATGCCGGCGACGCCGAGCCTTGGCCCAAGGAGGCGGCCGTGGTCCAGGCCTGGATCCATTTCCATGCCGGCGAATTCCAGAAAGCCTATGAAGCCGGGCTGGCCGCAGGCGCCGCAGGCACCACGGTCGCCAACAAGGCCCAGGCCATCTACGCCAACTACCTGGAGAAGAAGGAACAGACCAAGCTGGAGATGTTCCTGGAGGTGGCGGGCCGGGCCGAGGCCCAGCAGGCCGACGAGCCCAAGAATCCCAACGCCTGGTACTGGCAGGCCTACGCGCTGGGTCGCTATGGCCAGGGCATCAGCGTCACCAAGGCCCTGGCCCAGGGCCTGGGCGGCAAGGTCAAGGGCGCGCTGGAGACCACCATCAAGCTCGCGCCCAAGCATGCCGATGCCCATATCGCCTTGGGCGCCTTCCATGCCGAGGTGATCGACAAGGTCGGCAAGCTGCTGGGCAAGACCCAGGGCGCCGATGCTGCGACCGGCCTGGCGATGTTCGCCCAGGCCGTCAAGCTCAATCCCAGCAGCGCGATCGCGATGATCGAACGGGCCAACGGCCTGGTGATGCTGGAGGGCGACAAGCGCATGAAGGAGGCCGAGACGCTGTATGCCGACGCGGCGGCCTGCGAGCCGCTGGATGCGATGGAGTGTCTGGACGTCGAGCTGGCGCGGGAAGAGCTGGACGAGTGAAAACTCCGGGCTTTCCCGCCCCGCAAGCAGGGTGAGGCCGGCGCGAAAGCCTGACGCTAAGCTCCGCTCCGTCACCAACACCCCAACGCAAAATGAAGAACACCCTGCTCGCCCTGCTGCTGGCCCCGCTGGCCGTCACCGCATCCTGGGCCTCCTCCAGCCCAGAGATCCAGGCCTTGCGCGCCGACTGCGCCAGCAGCTACAGCGCCAAGCTCGGCACCCCGGCCGCCGACGAGCACCACTTCGTCTACGCCAAGGGCCAGTACAAGGGCGAGCACCGTGCCGGCCAGAGCCTGGCCTGCACCGAGTCGCAGTACGCCGCCTATCTGGACAAGGCCGACCCGGGCCGCGTGATGGCGGCCTACCCCAGCGCCGCCGGCCGCCCCAAGGCCAAGTAAGCCTCAGTCGCAGTCGCCCCAAGGCAGCATCAGCGCAAGCAGCAAGAGCTTGTTGAACTCGGGCGCAAAGCGCTCGACGATGGCCTCGGGGTCGGGGCACAGGGTGCTGTCGGTGATCAGGCCGAACTGCACCTGGCCGGCATAGGTCAGGATGCTGACCCCCATGCCGACATCGCCGGACTGCGGCACCCAGAACATCACCCGCGTCACCGTGGAGCCGCAAAAGCTCAGAGCCTGGGCCGGCCCCGGCACATTGGTGACGACGGCCGTGGTCTTCTTCGCGAAGATGTTCAGCATCGCATGCTGGACCGGCTTGATCAGCAGCCCGGCGACCGACAGCAGGCCGAAGGCCAGCACCGGCTGGAAGCTGCCCTTGAGCTCCTGCATCCGCGCCTTCACCGCATACAGCCGCTCGACCGGATTGGCGATGCCGATCGGCAGCACCAGCGGCACCAGACCGAAGCGGTTGCCGAGCTGATAAGCCTTCTCCAGCGGCCGCAGATTGACCGGCACCATGGTGCGGATCTCCTTGCCCGCCGGATCCTCGCCGCGCTCGGCCAGATAGCTGCCGATTGCACCGGCCACGCAGGACAAGAGCACATCATTGATCGAGGCATTCATCGCCTTGCCGACCGCCTTGACCGCGTCCAGCGGCAGGCCATCGGCCCAGGACACCCGCTTGGCACCGCCGGGCTTGCCCTTGAGCCGGGTCGGCGAATCGTCCGGCATCAGCGCAAAGGCCGCGATATCGCTGACGGCCTGATAGCCGATGCGCGCCATCTCCATCGAGCTGTCGACCGGATGCGGCGGATCAATCCAGGCATCGACGCCCTTGGCCGCGCCGGCGCCGGCCATGCGGATCGCCTTGATGCTCATATCGCTGAGCGGGCGCAGCAAGGTGTCGGTCAGCCAGTCCTGATCGTCGCGCGGCTGCTGCTGTCGCTTGGGCGGCGCCTTGCCGCCATCGGTGATCGACAGCATCACCGCGATCAGCGCAATGCCGTCGGCAATGCAGTGGTGTATGCGCGCCAGCAACACGCTCTGCCCGTCCTCGAAATCCTCGATCAGCTGGAACTGCCACAGCGGCCGGGCGGCGTCCAAGGGCGTGGCCGCCAGCTCGCCGACCCGGGCCTGCAGCGCGGCCTCGGCGCTCTGGCCGCGCAGCGGCAAGAGGATCTCGGCCTGCACATGGTTGGCGATGTCGAAGTCCTCATCCTCCACCCACTGCGCCCCCAGCGCGTCCTCGACCACCTTCTGGCGAAAGCGCGTGTACTGCAAGAGCCTGGCCTCGACCCGCTCGCGCAGCGCCGCCAGCGTGATGCCGGGCCGGATATACCAGACGCCGACAATCATCATCAGATTGGCGTCGGTATCCATGCGCAGCCAGGCGGTATCCACCCGCGACATGCGTTCATGCAGCTGTGCCAAGTCCGTCTCCTTGATGTTCTAGAGTTCTGTGCCCAGACAATGCTGGTTAACATCGCCAGCGTCCATCCCGATCAACACCAAGCAGGAGACATTCAAGATGAGCCTGAAAGACCAGTTCGAAGCCGCCGTGGCCGGATCCAAGAGCCTGCCCGAGCGCCCCGACAATATGACCCTGCTGAAGCTCTACGCGCTCTACAAGCAGGGCAGCAGCGGCGATGTCGAAGGCTCCCGCCCCGGCTTCACCGATATGGTCGGCCGCGCCAAATGGGACGCATGGAACGAGCTGAAGGGCACGGCCAGCGAAGAGGCCATGCAGCAGTACATCGACTTGATCGAATCGCTGAAATAAGGCCCCGACCCGGGACCTCGATTGCCAAGCGACCGCTCAGGTCGCTTTTTTCTTTTTGGCTGCCGTCTTTGCCGCAGCACCGGCGGCCAGCAGGCCGTCCAGCTCCTTCTGGATCTCGCCCTCGATGGTGGACTTGAAGGCCCCCAGCAGCAGGCCCAGCTTGGCATGCAGATCGAAATGGTCGGCCGCGACGATCAGCTCGCCCTTGACGCCCGAGCGTGTGAAGGTGACCGTGTCGCTGGTCTTGCCCTCCAGCACCGCGCACTCCATATCGAATTTGGCCTCGACCTGCTCGGCCCAGGCCCAGGCGATCTCGCGGGCTTTTTTCAGGCCCAGTTCATGATCGCGGTGGATGCGGATATCGGCCATCGGGGTCTCCTAGGGATTCATCAATAGTTGTTGGCGCCGCTGCGCCTTCGGCAAGTCTGCCAGACGCCGAACCTCGGCATGGAAAGCCGGCCAGTCGCGGCCCTGCCGCTCGAACAGCGCCTCGAAAGCCGGGCTCAGCTGGTGGTAGGTGGCCAGCAGGGCCAGGCTGGCGTTGTTGGCGCGCGCATACCAGGCCTCGTAGCCAGGCAGCGGCGCGGCGCGCATCTGCTGCAGCAGCTCGGCCTTGGCCGTGCGCTTGGCCGTCTCGTCGAGCGGGCCGGCATACAGGGCCTCCAGCTTCTGTCGCCAGGCCATCGCTTCGGCTTGGAAGCGCCGGCGCAGCTCGTCGCCCTGCAGATACTGCTCGCGGGCCGCCGCCCGCTCGGGGCCGGCCAGCCAGGCCAGCACGCCCAGGCGCTCCACCGTGGTGGCGAAGGACTCGTTGAACTCGGTATCGTCGGCCGCATAAGCGACCTGATGCGCCAGCTCGTGAAAGATCATGCGCGCCAGCTCGCCCTCGGGATAGGCGATGAAGGTGTTCAGCAGCGGATCGCCGCCGAACAGCCGGCTCCAGCCCAGCGTCGAATAGGCCGGCACGCCATAGACCAGCACCTCCCACCCTTCGTCGGCGCGCCGCCGCTGCGCATAGGCCTCGGCCTCGGCCCGGTCGAAAAAGCCGCGATAGCCGGCGCAGCCCATCACCGGATAGCACCAGGTCGTCAGGCGCAGGCTCAGCTCCGGCGTCGCGACCACATTCCAGACCGCCGCGCCGCGCCGCAGATCGGCGTAGCGGCGGTAGCTGGCGTTATCGGGCAGGCCCAGTTCGCGGCTGGCGAAATCGCGGATGCGCTGGCTTAACTCCAGACGCTCGCGCAGCGAAGCGTCGAGCGCCGGATCCGCCACCAGCTCCGGCACTGGCCTGGCGGCCCCGACCAGGCGCAGATGACCGCCGACCGCCTGACCCAGATAGCCGATCTGCGCGCAGCCGCTCAGCAGCGCTGCGGCCATCAAGCCCAGGCAGGCCGCCGCCCTCACCGCGCCGATTCCACCTCGACCAGGCAGTCGTAAAAACTCGGTGCCCGGCCCAGATCGGTCAGGCGCTGGTGCGTCACTTCGTTGACATTGCTGCCGCGCAGACCCAGCTTGCGCCACCAGACGCCCAGACCGTTGACAACACCGGGGCGCGCCCGCGTGCTGATGCGGGCGATGCAGTGGTAGCTGCCACGCTCGTTGAACACCCGCACCTCGGCGCCATCGGCCAGGCCGCGTGCGGCCGCATCGTCGGCATGGATCTCCAGCAGCGGCTCGCCCTCGATATCGCGCAGGCTCTTGACGTTGACGAAGCTGCTGTTGAGGAAGTTGCGCGCCGGCGGCGAGATCATCGCCAGCGGGAAGCGCGCGGCCAGTTCGGGTGTCGAGGCCGCGCTCTCGTAATTGGGCAGATAGTCGGCACCGCCGGCCTGGGCGCGGCCGCTGGGGGTCAGGAACTGACCCTGCGCAAACGGCGCCTCGGCCAGCGGCAGCGATTGCCAGCCCTGCGCGCGCAGGGCCTCGACGTCGATCGCATCGGTGAAGGCCGGGCGGGCCCGGTCCTCGTCGCTGTCCAGGAAGCAGGCCTCGGTGTAGCCCCTCGCCGCCGCCAGCTCGCGGAAGATCTGCGGGTTCGGCTTGGCCTCGCCCAGCGGCGCAATGGCCGGCTCATTGATCAGCACATCGGTATGGCCGTAGCTGGTGTGCACATCCAGATGCTCGAGCTGGGTCGTGGCTGGCAAGACATAGTCGGCCAGATCGGCCGTGTCGGTCATGAAGTGCTCCAGCACCACGGTGAACAGATCGGCGCGCTGAAAACCCGCCACCACCTTGGGCGACTCGGGCGCCACCGCGACCGGATTGCTGTTGTAGATGATCAGGGCCTGGATCTTCGGGCCGAACTCGTCGGAGCCCTCGCGCAGCAGATCGTCGCCGATGGTGCTCATATTGATCAGCCGCGCCGGCGCGCTGCCGCGCAGCTCGGGGCATTCGAGCGCCGGGTTCTTGAAGGGCGCGAACCAGCCCGAGCTCGACAGCAGCAGGCCGCCGGCGCGGTGTCGCCAGGCCCCGGTCAGGCAGGGCAGCAAGGCGATCAGCCGCACCGCATTGCCGCCACCGCGCACGCGCTGCATGCCGTAGTTCAAGCGGATCGCGGCAGGCGCCTCGACCATGTTTCGGTGCCCGTAGTCGCGCGCCAGGCCGCGCACCTCGTCCGCGCCGATGCCGCAGACCTCCGCCGTGCGCTCGGGCGGCCAGGCCAGGGCCTTGGCGCGCAACTCGTCCCAGCCCTCGACATGGGCGCTCAGATAGTCATGGTCCAGCCAGCCATGGGCGATCAGCTCATGCATCAGCCCCAGCGCCAGCGCACCGTCGGTGCCGGGCAGCAAGGCGATGTGCTGGTGGCATTTGTCGGCCGTCTCGGTCTTGCGCGGGTCGATGCAGATCAGCTTCGCGCCCTCGCGCTTGGCCTTCATCGCATAGGTCCAAAAATGCAGATTCGATGCGATCGAGTTGCTGCCCCAGATCAGGATCAGGCGGCTCTCGGCGAAATAGGGCAGGTGCATGCCCAGCTTGTGGCCATAGGTCGCGCTCAGCGCGGCCGCGCCGGCCGAGGCGCAGATGGTGCGGTCCAGGCAGGAGGCGCCCAGCTTGTTGAAGAAGCGCCCCGCCATCGCCTCGCCCTGCAACAGGCCCATGGTGCCGGCATAGCTGTAGGGCAGCACGGCCTGCGGGGGCAGGGCCTTGAGCCGCGCGGCAATGTCGGTCAAGGCCTGACCCCACTCGACCGGCTCGAAGCGCGGCGCCTCATGCTTGGCGCTGACCCGCTTCAGCGGCCGCAGCACCCGCTCGGCGTGGTAGGTCCGCTCCGGATAGCGCGAGACCTTGGTGCACAGCGCACCATGGGTGCTCGGATGGTCGGGCTGGCCCTGCACCTTGATGACGCGGCCGGCCTCGACCGTGATGCGCAGCGCGCAGGTGTCCGGGCAGTCGTGAGGGCAGGCACCTTTCACGGTAGTCGTATCTGATGGTGACAAGGCAGCGGCAATCGAGTTCATCCGCGAACTATTGCACAGAGCCGATAGCCCCATGGGCGCTACCCTTGAGCCCTGCCATTTTTGACCCCTTCATCCCCCTCAGGAGAGCCGATTTGCAACGACGTCACTGCCTCACCGGCCTGGCCGCACTGACCCTGCCGGCCTGGCTGCAAGCCCAGGAGCGCCGCCGCATCGTGCTCGGCCAGTCGGCCCCGCTGACCGGCCCCGCCGCCCAGCTGGGCCTGCAGATGCAGGCCGGCGCCAAGCTGCATTTCGACGCCGTCAATGCGGCCGGCGGCATCAACGGCCTGCCCATCGAGCTGCGCACGCTGGACGACGGCTACGAGCCCGAGCGCTGCAAGGCCAATACCGAGAAGTTCATCGCCGAGGATGTGTTCGCGCTGTTCGGCTATGTCGGCACGCCGACCTCACTGGCGGCGCTGCCGCTGGTCAATCAGCACAAGATCCCCTTCTTCGCGCCCTTCACCGGTGCCGAGGCGCTGCGCGAGCCGGCCAGCCGCTGGGTTTTCCATGTGCGCGCCTCCTACTTCGACGAGACCGCACTGATCGTCAAGCAGCTGACCCAGCTGAGCCTGAACAAGATCGCCGTGTTCCACCAGAACGACGCCTATGGCCGGGCCGGCCTGGAGGGCGTGCAGCGGGCGATGCAATCCCGTTCGCTGAAACCCCAGGCCATCGGCACGGTGGAGCGCAACAGCGTCGATGTGGCCGCCGCCGTCAAGGCCCTGGTGCCGGGCGCGCCTGAGGCCATCGTGATGATCAGCGCCTACAAGAGCTGCGCCGCCTTCATCCGAGAGGCCCGCAAGGCCGGCTATGGCGGTGTGTTCTACAACGTCTCCTTTGTCGGCACCCAGTCGCTGTCCGACGAGCTGGGCAAGCAGGCACTGGGCGTGGTCGTCAGCCAGGTCATGCCCTACCCCTTCGGCTCCGCCATCGGCATCGTCGAGGAATACCAGACGGCGGTGCAGCGCGCCGGGGGCGATCTGCGCCCCAACTACACCGGCATGGAGGGCTTTCTGGCCGCCAAGGTGTTCAGCGAAGGCCTGCGCCGCATGGGGCGGCCCAGCCGCGAGGGCCTGGTGGCCGCGCTGGAGGGCATGCAGAACTACAACGCCGGCGGCTTCACGGTGAAGTTCGGCCCCGGCAAGCATGTGGGATCCAGCTTTGTCGAGCTGTCGATGCTGACCGGGGACGGCAAGGTCAGGCGCTGAGCCCCCGCTGCAGACGGCGCCACCCCCGGGTAAACTGACCCGACACCGGCGCCGGCCTGCCGCCGCGCGCCTCCCATCCTACGGAGTGCCGCCATGAAGTTGATCGACTCAATCCTGGCCGATGCGCCAAGCATCGCGACCCTGCGACGAGATATTCACGCCCACCCAGAGCTCTGTTTCCAGGAAGAACGCACCGCCGATGTGATCGCGCGTGCGCTGACCGAATGGGGTATTCCCGTGCATCGGGGCCTGGGCAAGACGGGCGTCGTCGGCATCATCAAGAACGGCACGAGCGACCGCGCGGTGGGCCTGCGCGCCGACATCGACGCGCTGCCGATGACCGAGCACAACCAGTTCGCCCATGCCAGCAAGCACCCCGGCAAGATGCACGCCTGCGGCCATGACGGCCACACCGCGATGCTGCTGGCTGCCGCCAAGCATCTGGCCAAGCACCGCAATTTCGATGGCACCGTCTATCTGGTCTTCCAGCCCGCTGAAGAGGGCGGCGGCGGCGCCCGCGTGATGATCAAGGCCGGCCTGTTCGACAAGGTCCCGAGGGCGGCGATGTTCGGCGCGCACAACTGGCCCGGCATGGCGGCCAGCCAGTTCGCCGTCAGGAGCGGCCCGGTGGTCGCGTCCAGCAACGCATTCAAGATCGTGATTCGCGGCAAGGGCTCGCACGCGGCGCTGCCGCACAACGGCATCGACCCGGTGCCGGTGGCCTGCCAGATGGTGCAGGCCTTCCAGACCATCATCACGCGCAACAAGCGGCCGATCGACGCCGGCGTGATCTCGGTGACGATGATCCACACCGGCGAGGCCACCAATGTCGTGCCCGACAGCTGCGAGATCCAGGGCACGGTGCGCACCTTCACCCTGGAGGTGCTGGACCTGATCGAGCGCCGCATGAAGGCCATCGCCGAAGCCACCTGCCAGGCCTTCGAGGCCACTTGCGAATTCAGCTTCCACCGCAACGACCCGCCGACGATCAACCACGCAAAGGAAACCGACTTCGTGCGCGCAGTGCTGGGCGATGTGGTCGGCGCGCAGAACGTGCAGGAGTTCGAGCCGACCATGGGCGCCGAGGACTTCAGCTTCTTCCTGCTCGAAAAACCCGGCTGCTATTTCCTGATCGGCAATGGCGACGGCACGCACCGCGAAGGCGGCCATGGCCTGGGCCCCTGCATGCTGCACAACCCCAGCTATGACTTCAACGACGAGCTGATCCCGCTGGGCGGTTCGATGTGGGTGCGCATGGCCGAAACCTGGTTGAACTCGCCCAAGCCCTGATGTCCGCTGCCCTCTTCTTTTCGCAGAGCTACGCCGAGGCGCGCGGCAAGTTCCTGGCCGCCGTCGAGGCCGCCGGGCTGGACAATGAGCCGCACTGGCATCCGCTGCTGGGTCGCGACGGTGAGCGCCTGGCCATGGATGTGGTGCGCCAGGGCCCGCGCGATGCGAAGCGGCTGCTGATCATCAGCAGCGCCTGTCACGGCGTCGAGGGCTTTTGCGGCTCGGGCGTGCAGACCGGCCTGCTGTCCGATCCGGACTGGCATGAAGCCGTCAAGACCAGCGGCGTGGCCGTGCTCTATATCCACGCGCTGAACCCGCATGGCTTCTCCTGGTGGCGCCGCGTCACACAGGAGGGGGTGGACCTGAACCGCAACTTCCACGACTTCCACCAGCCGCTACCGCACAACGCCGGCTACGACGAGATCGCCGCTGCGCTGATCCCGGCGCACTGGCCGCCGACGCCGGCCGACGAGGCGGTACTGTCCGACTATGCCGCCCGGCACGGCGAGCGCGGGCTCCAGACCTCGATCACCAGCGGCCAGTACGCCCATGAGCTGGGCCTGTTCTACGGCGGCCATGCGCCGACCTGGAGCAATGTCACCCTGCGCCATGTGCTCGAAGAACAGGGCCAGGCTGCCGAGGCGATCGCCTGGATCGATCTGCACACCGGCCTGGGCCCCAGCGGCCATGGCGAGCGCATCTTTGCCTGCAAGAACGATGCGGCCGCGCTGGCGCGCGCACGCGCCTGGTGGGGCCCCGAGGTGACCTCGATCTACGACGGCAGTTCCAGCTCGGCCCCGCTGGTGGGCCTGATGTGGACCGCCGTCGCCGATGCCTGCCCCGATGCCGCCTACACTGGCATCGCGCTGGAATACGGCACCCTGCCGCTGGATCAGATGATTGGCGCGCTGCGCGCCGACCACTGGCTGGAGGCCCATCCCGAGGCGCCGGCCGAGCAGGCCGCCCAGATCAAGCGCCAGATCCGTGATGCCTTCTATATCGATAGCTACGAGTGGAAACAACAGATCCTGGACCAGGCCCAGCAAGCCGCCCGCCAGGCGATCCGGGGGCTGAGCGCATGACGACCGCCGCACCGATCGAAGCCGACACCCGCGCCTGGCTGGAGAAGGCCGTGATAGGCCTGAATCTCTGCCCCTTCGCCAAGAGCGTGCATGTCAATAATCGGCTGCGCTATGTGGTTAGCAGCGCGACCACGCCCGAGGAACTGCTGAAGGAGCTGGCCAAGGAGCTGCTGCTGCTGCGCCGCAGCGATCCCGACGAGATCGAGACCACGCTGGTGATACACCCGCAGGTGCTGCAGGACTTCCTCGACTTCAACGACTTCATCGGCGCCGCCGATGCCCTGGTCGAAGACCTGGAGCTGGACGGCGAGCTGCAGATCGCCAGCTTCCATCCCCAGTACCAGTTCGATGGCACCGCGCCGGACGACATCAGCAACTACAGCAATCGCGCGCCCTACCCGACCCTGCACATCCTGCGTGAGAGCAGCATCGAGCGCGCGGTGGACACCATGGCCGACACCGATGCGATCTACGAAGCCAATATGGCGACCTTGGAGAAGCTCGGTCTGGACGGCTGGAAGGCGCTCGGGCTGAAGCCCTGATCATGATGTCCTGATTTGACCGCAGGCGGTCCGGACCCGGCGCGACGCGGTGGGCTCCCGGCGGCAAGATCGATGCACTCAAACCCATCGGAGTGCCCGTCATGAAAACCGCCCTGCTGCTGATAGACATCCAGGAATCCTTTCGCCACCGCCCCTACTGGAGCGGGGTCGATCTGCCCGACTTCCTGGCCGCCAACGCCCGCCTGATAGAAGGCGCACAGGCCCTGGACCTGCCCATCGTCCGCATCCTGCACAGCGACGGCCCGGAGCGCGCCGACAACGCCTTCGCGCTGGTCTCGGGCCTGGTCACGCCGCTGGAAGAACTGCCGCGCTACGAGGCGGCCGCCGAGTTCATCAAGCACCGGCACAGCGCCCTGGTCGGCACCGGCCTGGCGGTCTGGCTGCACCAGCACGGCATCCAGCGTCTGATCGTCAGCGGCATCCGCAGCGAGCAATGCTGCGAGACCACCACCCGCCATGCCAGCGACGAGGGCTGGCTGGTCGACTATGTGAGCGAGGCGACGCTGACCTTCGCGATGACGCACGCCAGCGGTACCACGCTCAGCGCGGCCGAGCTGAAGCTGCGCACCGAGACCGTGCTGCAGGACCGCTTCGCCCAGGTCTGCACGGCCGAGCAGGCGCTGCAGCGGGCCCGGCAGGCGCTCGGGCGTTAAGCTGGCGGTCATGTCCGCAATTGATGTCTTGATGCTGGTGCAGCCGCGCGCGCTGCTGCTGGACCTGGCCGGGCCGGCCGAGGCCTTCCGGCTGGCCAACCAGGCCCTGGCCGGGCGCGGCCGGCCGCCGGCCTTTCGGCTGCGCTTCATCGCGGCGCAGCCGCAATGCCTCAGCTCGGTAGGCCTCGCGGTCGCCGGGCTGGAGCCGCTGCCGGCGGCG
>NZ_JAQOWX010000279.1:0-950 GCF_028462495.1 Paucibacter sp. XJ19-41 | reverse complement strand
TGTTGCTGGCCAGCAGCACGGTCTTGCCGGAGATGGCGTAGGCCAGG
This sequence comes from Paucibacter sp. XJ19-41, assembly GCF_028462495.1. NCBI lineage: Bacteria > Pseudomonadati > Pseudomonadota > Betaproteobacteria > Burkholderiales > Sphaerotilaceae > Roseateles > Paucibacter sp. XJ19-41. Next base: position 903 of record NZ_JAQOWX010000279.1, on the reverse strand, counting down.
TGTAGGTCGCGGCCGTCGGCCGGGTTGGTGTAGACGAGCTCGACACGCTGGCCAGGCTTCATGGGCAGTGTGGGCAGGCTGATGTCGGCCGGGGTGGGGGAGCGCAGCTCCACGGTGCCGATGACGACGCCGTCGACCTGCAGCTGCACGATGGGGCCGACGTTGGCGGCCAGTCGGGCACTGGCGCGCAGGGTCAGCGTGTCGCTCATATTGGCTGCGGGCCATTTGCCGCGCAGTGCGCCGTTGTCGGTGAGCAGGTTCTGCGCGGTCTGCTGGACGTTGGCGCCGTCGAAGGCGGCCAGGCCGCTGCCGGCATCAAAGGACATGCTGCCGGCGCTGGGCTGCAGCACAGTGGTGCCGGACATCAGGTAGTGCACGCGCAGGCTGCGGGTCTGGCCGTTGACGGTGGCGGCGTTGGCAAAGGCGACATCGACGCGGCTGCCGATGGCCAGGGGCGGGGCGGCGAACACATGGTCGACGGGTGCGGTGGACGACACCAGGGCCGAGCCGACGACGATGCCGTCGACGCGGGCGACCATCAGCGCGCCGCTGCCGCCGGCACTGGTGGCGCTGGCGCGCACGGTGAGGCGATCCGTGAGGTTGGGCGAGGGCCAGGCCAGGCGCAGCGCGCCGTTGCCGTGGAGGTTAGTGGTGCCGGCCAAGACGTTCTGGCCGTCGAAGGCATCGTTGCCGTAGCCCCTGTCGAAACTGACGATGGCGGCGGTGGGTAGCACGGCGGTGTCGGCCGTGCTGAGCTGCTGCACGTAGAGGCTGCGGGTTACGCCGTTGACGGCACCTGCGTTGGCGTAAACCACATCGACCTTGCTGCCGGGCTTGAGCGTAGGCGCGGCCAGGGCGTAGTCGGTGGGCTGGGTGGCACGCACCTCCACGCTGTCGGTGACC
>NZ_JAQOWX010000278.1:0-963 GCF_028462495.1 Paucibacter sp. XJ19-41 | reverse complement strand
CGACCGCCGCGACGCCGAGCAAGCCAGGCAAGCTGCCGGCCGCCCGCTGCCCCGGCTGAGCGCGCTGTGGCGCTGCTGGCGCCGGCGTTTGCGCAGCTCGCCGCTGGCCGACGCGGCACTGACCGGCATCCAGGCCGTCTGGCAACATCATCCCTGGCGGCGTCCCACCGAAGCGGCATGGCTGCAAGCGCAAGCATCGCTGCTGCCCACCGTGCGGCGCTATCCACTGCTCACCGTGGGGCTGGTCGCGCTGGGCAGCGCCGCCTTCGTGGCCAGCAAGCCCTGGCGCTGGGGTGTGGTCAAGCACCGCTTCGGCTCACGGCCGCTCGGCGCCTGGTTGTGGACGCAGCTGCGGCGGCTGCCGCTCGAAGCTTTGCTGGCCCAACTCCTGTTGATGACGGCGGCCGCCAAGCCGGCCGCCGGCACTGCGGACGGTGCCGACCCGCAAGAGCCCAAGCGCTAGGCGAAGAAGCCCAGATCGCGCTCGCTGTAGTTGGCGATCTGCGGCAGCAGGCGCGGCAGCTCGCTGGCGGACACGCCCATCCAGCTGGCCAGCGTGGCGGCCAGCTGGTCGACCGAGCGGGTCGGCAGCAGCCGGCCCTGGCCGACATCGTCGGGCCCGTTGATCGCCACCACCGGCGCCTGGCCCCAGCAACGCCCGCCCTTGACCGCGCCACCCAGCACAAAATGATGACTGCCCCAGCCATGGTCGGAACCGTCGCCATTGCTGGTCAGCGTGCGGCCGAAATCCGAGGCGGTAAAGCTGGTCACCTGCTCGGCCACGCCCAGCTCGGCGGTGGCGGCGTAGAAGCTGGCCAGCGCATCGCTGACGCGGCCCAGCAGCAGCGGGTGCTGGGTCGGCAGCAGATCATGGTTGTCAAAGCCACCCAGCGAGACGAAGAAGACTTGGCGGCTGACCCCGAGGCTGGCGCGCGCGGCGATCAGCCGGGCGACCATCTGCAG
>NZ_JAQOWX010000277.1:0-1052 GCF_028462495.1 Paucibacter sp. XJ19-41 | reverse complement strand
GGTGGCCCGCCATGCCGACAGCGCGGCGCTGGCCCACGCCTGCCGCGCGCTGGCGCTGGATGCCGGCGCTGACCCGCAGCGGCGCTTCGCGATGCTGCGGGTGTGCACCCATGCGTGGTCGCGCCGCGGCGACGAGGCCGAGTATGAGCAGGCCGTCGCGGCGCTGGAAGCCGAGGCGGACGCGCAGGATGACGCGGTGCTGCGCCTGAGTGCCGCGCAGCACCGCATGCACCGCCTGTGCCAGAACGGCGACTACGAGCCGGCCCATGCCCTGGGCCTGAGCCGCCTGGCTGCGGCCGGTGAGCGGGCTCCGGCCGAGGCGGCCAAGGTGCACAGCACCTTGATCATGGCGCTGGGCCGCCAGGGTCGCCATCAGGAGGCGCGCCTGCATGCGCAGGCCGCGTTGACCCTCGCGCGTGCCTGCGAAGACAGCTATACCGAGGCCTCCGTGCTGAACAATCTGAGCGTCGGCTATGCGGCCGAACGCCTTTTTCAGCAAGCTTTCGCCAGTGGCGAGCAGGCGCTGGCCAAATACNGCTGAACAATCTGAGCGTCGGCTATGCGGCCGAACGCCTTTTTCAGCAAGCTTTCGCCAGTGGCGAGCAGGCGCTGGCCAAATACCGGAGCATCGGCAGCCGCTACGGCGAGGCCATCGCCTTGCTGAATCTGGCCTTCACCGCCCAGCAGTGCGGCCTGGTGGAACAGTCCCGCGAGCAGCTTTGCCAGCTGCTGCAGCTCTGCGATGCCATTGATCACCGGCAGATCGGTGCGCAGGCGCGCTGCAATCTGGCCGGCGTGCTGGTCGAACTGGGGCAGGCGCCACAAGCGCTGGACCATGCGCTCGACGGCATCCGCATGGCGCAGGGAATCGGCGACCGCTACATCCAATGCACCGGTCATGACGCCGCTTTTCAGGCTTGCTATCTGCTGGGTCGCTGGCGCGAGGCCGTCGAGCATGGCCGGCTGGCGCAGGCCGGCCTGGCGGCCAGCGGCGAGCCGGCGCAAGCGCTGGCCTGCGAAGCCGGCGTCGCCTGCGCCTTGCAGCAGGCCGG
>NZ_JAQOWX010000276.1:0-1059 GCF_028462495.1 Paucibacter sp. XJ19-41 | reverse complement strand
GGTGGCGGCGCCGGCGCCGCAGGGTTTCGTGATCGAGGCGGGGGGCTCGCGCATCCGCTTTCGCGGCCAGCTGCTGGACCTGACGCGCCGCGAGCTGGGCCTCTTGAGCCGGCTGCTGGCCGCGCCGCAGCGCATCCACAGCCGCGAGACCCTGCTCGACGCCGTCTGGGGCCATGAGGCCGATAGCGGCGACCGCACGGTCGACACCCATATCAAGACCCTGCGCGCCAAGCTGCGCGCGGTGGCGCCCGAGCTGGACCCGATACGCACGCATCGCGGCTTCGGCTATTCCCTCGAGTAGCTGGGCAGACATGCGCCTCGGCCTGCGTCTGCTCTTCGGCTTCTTCCTGATCGCCGGCCTGTCGGCCTTTGTCGTGCTGCGCCTCGTGCTGGCCGAGGTGAAGCCCAGCGTGCGCGAGGTGATGGAAGACATCATGGTGGACACGGCCAATCTGCTGGCCGAGCTGGCACAGGACGATGTTGCCGCCCTGCAGAAAGACGGTAGCAAGGGCGCCGACCTGGCCGGCAGCCGCTTCGCGCAGCGCGTGCAGGACTATGCGAAGCGGCCCATCGACGCCCATATCTGGGGCCTGCGCAAGCAGAGCCTGGACTTCCGCATCTATGTCACCGATGCCCAGGGTCGGGTCTTGCTCGACTCGGGCCCGCGTCCGGCCGTCGGCGAGGACTACTCGGGCTGGCGCGATGTGGCGCGCACGCTGCGCGGCGACTATGGCGCGCGCTCGACCCGGCTCACCGAGGGCGACGACCGCAGCTCGGTGATGTATGTGGCCGCGCCGGTGCGCCGCGAGGGCGCGGTCATCGGCGTGGTCACGGTGGCCAAGCCGCTGGCCACGGTGCAGCGCTTCATCGACCGGGCCGAGCGCCGCATCCTGATCGCCGGGCTGGCGCTGCTGGGCCTCTCGATGGCGCTGGGCGTGGCCGTGACCCTGTGGCTGGTCTGGCATGTGCGGCGGCTGCGCGACTATGCGCGCCAGGTGCAGGCCGGCCAGCCGCAGCAGCCGCCGCCGGCCGTGCCCGGCGAGCTGGGCGAGCTGGCGC
>NZ_JAQOWX010000275.1:0-1063 GCF_028462495.1 Paucibacter sp. XJ19-41 | reverse complement strand
CGCGACTCGACCCGGCCGCACAGCGCGGTGCCGCGCGCGCCCAGGCCGTGCTGGACCAGGAGCGGCTGCGCGCCGCCACCGAGGTGCAGTCGCTGCTGCAAACGCCCTGGGGGCCGCTGCTGAGCCATGTGGAGCAGGCCGGCATGGGTGAGCCGCCGGAGCAGGGCATCAGCTGGCTGGGCCTGGACTACACGGCGCTGCGCCGCGAGCTGCGCCTGGACGGGCTGGCCGGCGATCAGGCCCTGGCCTTGCAGCTGGTCGAGCGCCTAAGCGCCGCGCCGGGCTGGACCGATGTGGTGCTGAGCCGCTTCCAGACCGCCGGCGAGGGTCTGGTGGGCCAGCGCTTCGATCTGGGCGCCAAGCTGCGGCCCGAGTTGCTGCGCGAGGATCTGCCGCGCGTCTCGCGCTCCAAACCGGTGACCCAGCCATGAAGATGATGAGCATCGCCTCGATGCAGCAATCGCTGCGCGCGCTGCGCTGGCCCGGCCTGCTGGGGCTGGCCGCGCTGGCGCTGGCGGCGCTGCTGGAGCTGGGTCTGACCCAGCGCTGGCAGGTCCAGAGCGACGAGCTGCAGGCCACGGCCGAGCGCCTGCAGCGCCAGCTTCGCCTGCAGCGCGCCAGCGGCGCCGGCCCCGAAGCCACGCTGCAGACCTGGCAGCTGGCCCTGCCTGATGCCGACCAGCGCCAGCAGCGTCTGGCCGATCTGCTGGAGCAGGGCCTGCGCGCCGGCCTGCTCAGCAGCCGCACCGAACATCGCCTGAGCATCGATGCGACGGCCGGCCTGGAGCGGCTGCGCGTCAGCATGCCGGTGCAGGGCGGCTATGCCCAGCTGCGCGGCTTTATCGAAGCGGCGCTGCGCCAAGACCCGGCGCTGAGCCTGGACAGCCTGAAGCTGCGCCGCGCCAGCCCGGCCGCCGCGCAGATCGATGCCGAGCTGGTCTGGTCGCTGCATGCGCGGCATCACGGTGTGGACGGGAGCAAGCCATGAGCGCTAACTCGGTGACGCCGCGCCAGGTGCTGCTGGCCGCTGCGCTGGCGGCAGCCCTGGCTGCGACCATGTGGG
>NZ_JAQOWX010000274.1:0-1073 GCF_028462495.1 Paucibacter sp. XJ19-41 | reverse complement strand
TCTACGGCGCGCTGGCGCTGCGCCGCGCCCGGCAGTCGGGGCAGCTGCGGGCGGCGGCCGGCGGCGAAGGCCTGGGCCGCACGGCGGCGCTGGCCCAGGCGGCGGCCTTCACGCTGCTGAACCCCCATGTCTATCTGGACACCGTGCTGCTGGTGGGCAGCATAGGCGCCCAGCAGCCGGCCGAGCTGCGCGCCTTCTTCATCGCCGGCGCCGCGCTCGCCAGCGCTGTCTGGTTCGGGCTGCTGGGCTTCGGCGCCCGCTGGCTGGCGCCCTGGTTCGCGCGGCCACGGGCCTGGCAGGTCCTGGACAGCCTGATCGGTCTGACGATGTGGGTGCTGTCGGCCTTGCTGCTGCGGCATGCGCTGGCGGGGCTCTAAGGCGGGGAGTGCCGACGCTTCACGCCGCCCAATCCAGCCACTCGCCCGGCGTCANCGCGGCCACGGGCCTGGCAGGTCCTGGACAGCCTGATCGGTCTGACGATGTGGGTGCTGTCGGCCTTGCTGCTGCGGCATGCGCTGGCGGGGCTCTAAGGCGGGGAGTGCCGACGCTTCACGCCGCCCAATCCAGCCACTCGCCCGGCGTCAGCGCCTGGATGGCAACGGGCTTCTCCCTAGCCGCCGCACGCAGGCGGGCCAGCGGGTCCTCGACCTCCACATACTCGGCCATGCCCGAGACGCCGTAGTGGATGGGGATCAGGCGGCGCGCGCCCAGCACGGTCGCGGCGGCCACCGCCTGCTCGGGCGTCAGCACGCCCGGCTGGCCACTGATCGGCTGGCGCCAGCCGAAGCGTGCGCCATTGATAGGCAGAAAGGCGGCATCGAAGGGCCCAAGCTGGCGGCCGATCCGCCACCAATGGCCGTGCCAGAGCGTGTCGCCGCCATGAAAGATGCGCCGCCCGCCGGCCGACACCACCCAGGAGACCTGCGGATCGCCGAAGCCGTCCGAGGCGGGCACGGCGGTGGCGGTGAAGTCGCCCAGCAGTTGCGGCTCCCACAGCGGGGCCGGCCGGGCCCGTGCGCCCGGCGGCACCGGCAGCGGGTTGGTGCCGGCCGGATGGATCAGCGCGCCGCCCC
>NZ_JAQOWX010000273.1:0-1075 GCF_028462495.1 Paucibacter sp. XJ19-41 | reverse complement strand
GGGCCGCCGCCACCGCGCTGGCGCGGGCGCGGCGCGCGTTCAGCACGGCCGCGAAGCCGGCCACCAGCGCGATATAGACGAACACGCCCCAGATCGCCCGCCACAGCACCAACTGCTGCAAGGTGGCCTCGGCATGGTCGGCGCCGAACAGCCACCAGGCGGTCAGGAACTCCAGCCCCTGCCATAGCGCGGCGAACAGCAGGGCTGCGAGCGCATGCAGGCCGAGGCTGGCCGGCGCGCCCCAGCTGCGGCGCTGCAGCCAGCCCACCCAGGGCAGCACGCCCACGCCCAGCAGCATCGGCGGCCACAGGCTCAGCGTGGCCTGGTAGACCGCGCCCCAGAGCTGCCAGATGCCGCGCTGCAGCTCGGTGCCGGCCATCGCATAGAGCATCCAGCTCAGCAGGCACAGGCCGGCATAGGCAAGCCAGAGCTTGTGATTGCTGTCGGCGGGGCGTGGGCTCGATCGGGGCATGGCGCCATCTTAGGATGCGCCCGCCCGCTGGCGGCGGCGGCGGGGATCAAGTGCCGGATCGCGGGCACGAGGCGCCAGTTGGGGGGCGGCGAACGACAGCGGCATAATCCAGCCCTTACTCACGAACAAACGCCAGCGGAGCGCATCATGGCCTCGGTCAATAAAGTCATTCTCATCGGCAACCTCGGTCGCGACCCCGAGCTGCGCTACAACCCCAGCGGCGTGGCCTTCTGCACCATCAGCCTGGCGACCACGCGCAACTGGAAGAACCGCGAGTCCGGCGAGAAGCAGGAAGAGACCGAATGGCACCGTGTCGTGTTCAACGACAAGCTGGCCGAGATCGTCGGCCAGTACTGCAAGAAGGGCCGCCCGCTCTATGTCGAAGGTCGTCTGCGCACCCGCAAATGGCAGGACAAGGAAGGCCGCGATACCTACACCACCGAGATCATCGCTGACCAGATGCAACTGCTGGGCGGCCGTGACGGCGGTGACGAGGGTGGCGGCGGTGGTGGCAGCAGCTACGGCGGCGGCCGCAGCGCCGGCGCTGGCCGTGGCGCCGACCGTGGTGACGATTTCGACGCCCCGGCACCGGCCCCCCGCGCC
>NZ_JAQOWX010000272.1:0-1125 GCF_028462495.1 Paucibacter sp. XJ19-41 | reverse complement strand
GCCACGCTGGCGCGGCTGGAGCCGATGCTGCGCCCCGACCTGGCCGGCGCGCTGCGCGTGCCGGGCGACGGCCGCGTCTACCCGCCCAAGGTCGCGGCCCACTGGCTGCAGGGCTGCGAACTGATCGCCGGCGAGGTGGTCGGCCTGGACGGACACAGCCTGTGCCTGGCCGATGGCCGGCGGCTCTGGGGCGGCCTGATCGTGCTGACAGCCGGCCTGGCCAGCCAGCGCTGGCTGCCGCCGGGCTGGCTGCTGCCCAAGAAGGGCCAGCTGGCGATCACGCAGCGCTCCGCGCCGCGCGTCGGCCACCAGTTGGTCGAGCTCGGCTATATCAAGAAGGCCCATCTGGCCGACCAGGACACGGTGTCCTTCAACGTGCAGCCGCGCCCCGATGGCCAGCTCTTGATCGGCTCCTCGCGCCAGATCGGCCGCAGCGATGCGGCGCTGGATCGTCAGATGCTCGAAGCGATGCTGGCCCTGGCCTGCGACTATATGCCCGCGCTGGCCGCGCTGAGCCTGCTGCGCTGCTGGACCGGCCTGCGCCCGGCCAGCCGCGATGGCCAGCCGCTGATCGGAGCGCACCCCGAGCACCCGCGGGTCTGGCTGGCCTGCGGCCATGAGGGCCTGGGCATCACGACCTCGCTGGCCACGGCCGAGCTACTGGCCCAGCTGAGCCTGGGCCAGCCCACCTTGTTGAACGCCGTGCCCTATGCGCCGGCGCGCCTGCTGTGATGGAAGACAAGATCGTCTTGCAGATCGATGGCCAGCCCCATGCGGTGCCGGCCGGCTGCAGCGTGGCGGCCGCGCTGGCACATGCCGGCCTGATCGCCACGCGCCGCTCGGTCAGCGGCCAGCCGCGCGCCGCCTTCTGCGGCATGGGGCAATGCCAGGAATGCCAGGTCATGATAGACGGCGTTGCCAACCGGCTGGCCTGCATGAGCCCGGCCACCGCCGGCATGGTGATAGCGACGACATGATGAACAGAACGCTGGACGCCGATATCACCGTCGTCGGTGCCGGCCCGGCCGGCATTGCCGCCGTCTGCCGCCTGATTGCGGCCGGCCGGCGCGTGGTCTGGGTCGACCAGGGCGCCCGGCCCGGCGGCCAGATCTGGCGTGCCGGCCT
>NZ_JAQOWX010000271.1:0-1130 GCF_028462495.1 Paucibacter sp. XJ19-41 | reverse complement strand
GTGGTCCGGGTTGCCGGTCAGCGTCACCGCGCCGGTGCTGGTGTTGATGCTGAAGGCCGCGTGATCGCCCGCCGCCTTCAGGCTGTAGCTCACCACCGAAGCATCGGTAGCAGCGGCTGTGTAGACCAGTTGGCCGGTTCCGGCGTTTTCGTTGAGCGCCGAGGCCAGCGCGCCCGAGCTGATCACGGGCGTGGCGGTGTCGACCAGGTAGCTGGCGTTGTTAGCGACCGCGCCGTGGGTCAGGGTCGCGTTGTTGCTGGCCGCGTCGCGCAGCGTGCCGCCATTGAGCTGCAAGGCGTTGGCGCCAATACTGATGCCGTTGGCATCGGTGTCGCCGCCCTGCACCGTGTACTGGAACAGCAGCGCCGTGCCGCCGCTGCCAGAGACGTAGCTGGCCTGCACCGTGCTGCCGCCCACATTCAGCGCCACTTGCGGCGTGCCGGTCACCGTGGTGGCCTCGCTCATCGTCACCGTGACGCTGACCACGTCACCGGCGTTGAGCCGGCTGTTGAGCGCCCCGGTGGCCGAGCTGATGGCCACGCTGCTGACCGTTGGCGCGGTATCGTCCACATCGTTGATCGCCAGCGTCACCGCCTGCTCGCTGGTGTTGCCGGCAGCATCGGTGGCGAGCACCGTAAAGCTATAGCTGGTCTTGGTCTCGTAATCGGGGTTGCCCGTCAGGCTCACCGCGCCAGTGCTGGCGTTGATGNTCGGTGGCGAGCACCGTAAAGCTATAGCTGGTCTTGGTCTCGTAATCGGGGTTGCCCGTCAGGCTCACCGCGCCAGTGCTGGCGTTGATGCTGAAGGCCGCATGATCGCCCACGGCCTTGAGGCTGTAACTGATGGTTGCTGCGTCTGTGGCCACTGCGGTGTAGACGGTCTGACCGGCACCGCTGTTTTCGTTGATGGCGCTGGCGGTGCCGCCGGAGGTGATGCTTGGGGCGCCGGTGTCCACCAGGAAGCCGGCGTTGTCACCGACCGCGCCGTGGGCCAGGCTGGCCGCATTGCCGGCCGCGTCACGCAGCGTGCCGCCATTGGGCTGCAGCGCGTTGGCGCCAATGCTGACGCCGTTGGTATCGGTATCGCCGTTTTGCACCGTGTAGCTGAACACCAGGGCCGTGCTGCCGCTG
>NZ_JAQOWX010000270.1:0-1234 GCF_028462495.1 Paucibacter sp. XJ19-41 | reverse complement strand
GGGCAAGTAACGACGAGGGCTCGACGATGCGCGGATCGGATGGGTTGCAAGAGGGGCTGTTCACGCTGGCCAAGCTCGACGACTTCGTGCCAGCGGATCACCCAGTGCGGGCGATCCGGTTGCTGGTCAACGAAGCTCTTGCAGGGCTGAACAGTCGGTTCAACGCCATCTACGCCGACAGCGGCCGGGCTTCCATCGCACCGGAGAAGTTGCTGCGAGCCATGCTCGTTCAAGTGCTGTTCTCGATCCGCAGCGAACGTCAGTTGATGGAGCAGGTTCGTTACAACCTGCTGTTCCGCTGGTTCATCGGCCTGGCCATCGACGACGCGGTCTGGGATCACTCGGTCTTCTCCAAGAATCGCGACCGGCTGCTGGAGCACGCTGTGGTCGAAGGCTTCTTCACCGAGGTGATGCGCCTGGCCGACAAGCGCAAGCTGCTGAGCAAGGAGCACTTCTCGGTGGATGGCACGCTGATCCAGGCCTGGGCCAGCCACAAGAGCTTCGTGCCTCGGGATGGAGACGATCCGGGCAACGATAGCGGCGGGCGCAACGCCGAAGCCGATTGGAAGGGGCGCTCCCGCAGCAACGACACCCACGCCAGCACAACAGACCCGGACGCGAAGCTGTTCCGCAAGGGCAACAACCAAGCTGCGGTGCTGGCCTACCAGGGGCACGTCTTGATGGAGAACCGTTCGGGCCTGGTGGTCGGCGCGGTCGTGACGCAAGCCGATGGCTACGGCGAGCGTGCGGCTGCCATGGCCATGCTCGACACGGTGCCAGGCAAACATCGCAAGACGCTGGCCGCAGACAAGGGCTACGACACCCGGGACTTCATCGCCGAGTGCCGGCGCCGCCGCGTCACGCCACATGTGGCCAGCCACGCGACGCGCTGGGGCGGCAGCGCGATGGACGGTCGCACCACGCGCCATGCCGGCTACGCAGCAAGCCAGCGAGTGCGTAAACGCATCGAGGAGCACTTCGGCTGGGGCAAGACGGTGGGCCGCATCCGTCAGACCGTCTACCGAGGACTCAAGCGCGTCGACCAGCACTTCAAGCTCACGATGACCGCGAGCAACATCGTGCGAATGGCTCGAATACTGACAGCGATGCCGCAAGGAGCGCAGCGATGAACGGCCAGGGATGCCGTCCATGCGCGAGCATCAAGCCTGGAAGACAGCATCCTGTCGCCACTCAGACCTGCCGTCCCGACGACACCTTCTTCGACCAGCCCTCA
>NZ_JAQOWX010000027.1:0-52678 GCF_028462495.1 Paucibacter sp. XJ19-41 | reverse complement strand
GACGACCGCGGCCGTGCGCGCCGCCGCGACGGCCACCGCCTCGCGCCGCTCGGCATGGCCGCGCAGATGCTGGAGCGCACCGTGATAAGCCTGCAGGCCCTTGAAGCGCAGCTGCGGATGGGCGGTGATCGCCTCGACCAGGCCCAGAACGACCGACGCCTCGGCAGCGACGCCGCAGCGGTTCTGGCCGATATTGATCTCGACGAAGACATCGAGCCGGCTGCCGGCCTTGGCCGTGGCTGCGGCCAGCGCCGCGACCTGCTCGGCGTGGTCGACACAGACGCTGAGTCGGCCCTGCAGCGCCAGCCGGGCCAGCAACGCGGTCTTGGCGGCGCCGACCACCTCGTTGCTGATGTGGATGTCGCTGATGCCGGCCTGCAGAAAAGGGATCGCCTCGCTGACCTTCTGGCAGCAGATGCCTACCGCGCCACGCGCGAGCTGGGCCTGGGCGATGGCCGGGCATTTGTGCGCCTTGGCATGGGGGCGCAAGGCCAGGCCGGCGGCCGCGGCAGCGGCCTGCATGCGATCGAGATTGCGCTCGAAGACGTCCAGGTCGAGGATCAGGGCCGGCGTGTCGACGGCCGACAGCAGGTCGCCGGGTCGTGCAGCGGGAGGCAGGGCAAGAGTCATGGCAGGTCTTTTTGTGGCGACCGGTCGATTTTTGTTGGCTCCCGCCGTCGTGCAGTTGCCCAGCCCTCTTTTCTAGGAGAACCGAGATGAGTTAGGTCGAGGGATTCCTGCTCGCCGTGCCCACCGCCAAGCGCGAGGCCTACCGTCAACTTGCCACCACAGCGGCCCAGGTCTTCAAGGACCATGGCGCCTTGTCGGTGGTCGAATGCTGGGGCGACGATGTGCCCGAGGGCAAGCTCACCTCCTTCACGATGGCCGTGCAGCGCAAGGAGGACGAGAGCGTGGTGTTCTCGTGGATAGTCTGGCCCTCGCGCGGCATGCGCGACGAGGGCATGAAGAACGCGATGGCCGATCCGCGCATGGATATGGATCCGGCAGCGATGCCTTTCGATGGCCAGCGCATGATTTTTGGCGGCTTCGAGGTGCTCGTCGAAGCCTGATCGGGCGCTCAGGCGCCGGCCGGGAAGTCGGTCGAGGCGGCCAGCGCTTGCCACTCGGCCGTCTCCTGCTCGACAAAGGCATTCTTGGCGCGGATCGTCTGCAGCGTATCGCTGCCCAGGGGCAAGCGCAGTGGTGGGCGCGAAGTCTCGACCAGCAGGATCAGGGCCTGGGCCAGGCGCTGCGGATCACCGGGCTGGTTCAGGCTGATGCGCTTGGCCGCCTCGCGCACCGGGCCGGCGCTGGCCGCATAGTCCTCCAGCGCCTTGGGCGACACGGCCAGCGACTGGCTCTCCAGAAAGTCGGTGCGGAAATAGCCCGGCTCGACCACCGTGGCATGGATGCCCAGCGGCGCCAGTTCGGCGTGCAGCGCCTCGGTCAGGCCTTCGACCGCAAACTTGGTCGAGCAGTAGACACCGAAGCCGGCCGCCGACTGGTAGCCGCCCAGCGAGGAGATATTGATCAGATGGCCGCTGCGGCGCGAACGCATGCTTGGCAGCACCGCCCGCGTGACGTTCAACAGACCGAACACATTGGTCTCGTAGAGACGCCGCACCTCGTCGCCGCTCGCCTCCTCCACCGCGCCGAGCAGGCCATAGCCGGCGTTGTTGACCAGCACATCGAGGCGGCCGAAATGGGCCAGCGCTGTTTCGACCGCATGGGCGGCATCGGCCTCGCGGGTCACATCCAGCGGCAGGGCCAGCAGCCCGGCCTGGGCACCGAAGCGCTGGTGCAGCGCGGCGCTGTCGCGCGCGGTCGCGACGACCGCGTCACCATGGGCCAGCACGGCCTCGACGAGGCGGGCACCGATGCCGCGCGAGGCGCCGGTGATCATCCAGACACGCTTGAAAGAAGGGGAGGAGCTCATGGTCGTTTCCTTGCAGAAAAGTGATGGGGTGAGCTCAATGTAGGTTTTCAATTGCGCGCCAACTAGCCCACAATCTCGTCATTGATCCGCAAGTTAATCATGACAATTGGAGGGCTTGCATGGCATTCAACGAACTGCGCGCCGTCGCCACCTTCATCAAGGCCGTCGAGCTGGGCAGCCTGCGACAGGCCGCCACATCGCAGGGCATCACGCCGCAAGCGGCCAGCTTGTCGCTGAGCCAGTTGGAGGCGCATCTGGGGGTGCGGCTGATCCACCGGACGACGCGCAGCCTGAGCCTGACCGAGGAGGGCCGCGCCTTTCTGGAAGCCGCTCAACCGGGTCTGGCGACGCTGCAACGCGCACTGCACGGTGCACGGCGCGGCCGCGACGAGATCGCTGGACCGCTGCGCATCGCGGCGCCGCGCTCCATCATGCTGCCGATGCTGTGGCCGGTGCTGGAGGAGTTCTGCCGGCGCTACCCCGAGGTCGAGCCCGATGTGCAACTGGATGATCGCATCGGCAACTGGGTCGAGGACCGCATCGATGTCGGTTTTCGAGCCGGCAGCCCGCCGGCCGAGGGCGTCGTGGCGCGACGGCTGCTGCCGATCCAGCTGATCGTCTGCGCCGCACCCCGATATCTGCAGCGCCATGGCGCGCCGTCCAGCATCGACGAGTTGCTGTCCTCACAGCATCGCTGCAGCGGCTTTCGCCACCCGGCCACCGGCAAGCTGATGAGCTGGGACTTCAAGGTCGGTGATGAGATTGTTTCGCGCACGATTCCGGCGCGGCTGTGCACCAACGATGTCGAGCTGGAAGAGAAAGCCGTGCTGGCCGGCGAATTCATCGGCCAGCTGGTCGGCGTCAGCGCCGCGCCGCTGATACGCGCCGGCCTGCTGGTGCCGCTGCTGATCGACCATGTAGCCGAGCATCTGGGCTTGTATGCCTATTACGGCAGCCGGCTCGCGCAGCCGGCCCGGGTGCGCGCCTTCATCGATCTCGCGGTGGAGCGGGTGGCCGGCAACCGCGAGTTCTTCCTGACGGCGCAGGAACTGCGCCAGCACGGGGCGGGGCAGAGGCGGCGGTCGAAGAAGCCCGGCTGATGCCGACCCAGCTACTGGGCCGTGTGGCAGGCCACGCCGAGCTTGTTGCCCTCGGTGTCGCGGAAATAGGCGCCGTAGTAGTGCGGGTGGTAGTCGGGCCGCAGGCCCGGCGGGCCCTCGCAGCGGCCGCCCAGGCGGAGTGCCAGCGCGTGGGCGGCATCCACAAGGGCTCGATCGGCGGCCAGAAAGGCCGGCATCTGACCATTGCCCGGCAGATGGGCCTGGCCGTCATGGGGACGGCCGATCAGGAATAGCGGGCGGCCGTTGGCGCTTCCCGGCGTCTGCCAGCCGGCCCAGGGGCGACCATGATCGCAAAAGCGCGGCGGCAGACCCAGGCAGGCCATTAGCGGCGTGTAGAAGGCCAGAGCGCGTTCGAAGTCGCTGACGCCGACAAAGACGTGGGAAAACATCGACGGGCTCCCGGTGGCCAGATGGATGGACGGACCGGTGGATGCTACTGGCGGATCTCGGGCTCGACCAGCTGGGCCAGCAGGGTCAGCGACTCCTGCCAACCCAGATAGCAGGCCTCGGCCGGAATCTGGGCCGGTATGCCCTGCTGCTCGATATGGACCTCGGTGCCGCAGAACACGGCCTTCAGCGCCACGGTGGTGCGCATCTCGCCGGGCAGGTTCAGCGCCGCATCAAAGATGGCCGTATAGCTCAGCCGCTCATGCGGAACCAACTCAAGATAGCGGCCCCCGAAGCCATGGCTTTGCTGGGTCGTCAGATTGGTGAAGGACATGCGGTAGCTGCCGCCGACCCGCGGATCCATCTCGTGGACCGTGCCGGTGAAGCCATGCGGGGGCAGCCATTTGCTGAAGGCCGCCGCATCGAGAAAAGCGCGGTAGATGCGCTCGGCCGGCGCGCGCAGCACGCGGTGCAGACGGATGATGGTGGTCGTGCTCATGGGGATGTTTCTCCTTTGCTTGAGGCGGTTTGGAGGATGTCTCCGTTCAGACGACGTCCGACCGGCCCCCGGATCGACCAGCGAGCCGCGCCCGGATGCGACTCAGCGCCACCGGGGTCACACGCACATAGCTGGCGATATCACGCTGACGCAGCTGCGCAGCCAGCTCGGGGCGCTCGCGCAGAAAACCCAGATAGCGCTGCTCGGGCGACAGGGTCAGCAGCTCCATCTCACGCCTCTCCTTGCGCTGGCCGTAAATCTTGAAGGCCTGGCTGAGCGCACGCTGCCAGCCGAGATGGCGCTCGGCCAGCCGCTGGATCTGGCGATAGTCGATCTGCTCGACCAGACAGGCCGACTCGGCATAGGCCGAGTAGCTGGTGCGCGCCTGCTCGCCCTCTTCAAGCGCGGTGAGGCTGGCAAAACAGGTGCCGGCCTCGGCAAAGCCCTTGATCCAGCCCTCACCGCCCGATGTCTCGTAAACCATCTTGATCACGCCCGACAACACGGCAAAGACCTGGGGCCGTTGCTCGCCGGCCAGAAACAGCGGCTCGCCGGGGGCCAGTCGCAAGCGCCGGGTCGCGCCCTCCAGCAGCTCCCGCTCGGGCAGCGGCGAAGCCGCCAGGCGGCAGAACAGGTCGAAGCCGGACAAGGCCGCAGCGGGGTCGTTCATGTCTCTCGATCACTTGTTGAGCAGTTAACCCAGGTTATCGCAAGCGGGGCCATGGGTCGGCAGACTGGCCGCCTCATTTCCTTACAGATCGATGCGATGCGAGTGCTGCTGCTTCCCCCTTTTGTCTTTCTGATGCTGGCCGGCCTGATGGGGGCCGCGCATGCCTGCGCCCCGTTGGGCCTGTGGTTGCCACGGCCGCTGAACTGGGCCGGACTCGGCCTGATCGCCCTGGGTCTGGGTCTGGCCCAGTGGCATGCCCGGCTGTTCCGCCGGATCGGCACCAATATCAACACCTTCGGCGAACCGGACCGGCTGACCACCGAAGGCCTGTTCCGCCGCAGCCGCAACCCCATGTATCTGGGCCTGCTGATCGCGCTGCTGGGCCTGGCCGCGACCCTGGGCTCGCTGTCGCCGCTGTTCGGGCCGCTGAGCTTTTTCGCGCTGGCGCAGTGCTGGTACATCCCGCTGGAAGAGCGCGCGATGGCAGCGAAGTTCGGGGCGGAGTACGCGCGCTATCGGCAGGCGGTGCGGCGTTGGTGCTGAGCCGTAGGGCCGGCATTGCTGTGCCGAGACTACCTTCTACTTCTTCGGCCGCCGCGCCGTGGCCAATGGTTTCACCGCAGCGACTGCCTCCCAGGGATTGAGCAGCGCCACACCCTGCAGCAACTCGAAGTCCGCGATATTGCGTGTCACGACACTCATGCCATGGACAAGGGCGGTGGCGGCAATCAAGGCGTCGCGCTCGGATCGGCGGTCGGGTACATGCAGACGGGCGCAACGCTGTGCCACCGCCAGATCCACCGCCAGCACCCGCCCGGCAAACGCGGGCAAGACCTGTCCCTCCAGCCAGGCTCGCAGCAACACCCCTTGCGCGGCATCGCGCCGCTCGATCTGCAGCACGCCTATTTCCAGCTCAAGCACCGTGATCGCCGAGATGAACAGACTGCCGGCCGGCACGCCGGCGGCCCAGCTCAGCACATGCTTGTCGGCCTTGCCTGACTTGGCCTTGCGCAGCTCGGAGACGACGTTGGTGTCGAGAACAAACATCAGGTGGACAGCTCGGCCGGGCGAAACAGCTCGCCGGCACGTGGCGGATCGAAGCTCAGATCCCCGGCACCCGCCGTCTCGGGCATCGCCAGCATGTCGACGATGCTGCTAGCGTCCGGTCCGCCGACCAGCTGCTGGTAATGCTCGATGCTCAGCAGCACATGGGCGGGTCGGCCCCGGTCGGTAATGAAAACCGGGCCCTGCTTCGCCGCCTTCTTGGCGGCGCTGGAGTCCTGGTTGAACTCGCGGCTGGAGAGGGTGGTGGCGGTCATGACATCTCCTCGGGCGACATCGCCGTATTGTAGTTACGTTTCTACATGCATGCAGCCCCTTGCGGACAGGCCGGCGGGCTGGCCTCTTGTGTTCCACTCCCGACGTGCCCGATACAAAAATTCTCCCCACCCCCGCGCCGGCCGCCCAACTCCCGCCGGCCACGATGCAACTCCCGAACCCGCGCCACGCGGCCCGCCTGCCAGCCGACATCGCTCCCGAACAATGGCAGCGCATCCGCCAGGCGGCCTATCAGCTGCCGCAGGTGCTGACTCCGGGCGATTTCGACGGCGAGACCGGCCATGAGGATCAGCTCGACAAGCTGGGCCTGATCCAGATCCAGAAGGCCACCAAGGCCAGCAGCGGCGCGCGGCCCAGCCGCTGGATCGCGCCGCGCCTGATCGCGTCGGCGCTGGCCCATCTCGATGTGGTCGGCACCGCGCCGACGGTGCGCGCGCTGATGCAGCAGCGCACCGCCCAGATGGAGACCGCGCTGGGCCTGAGCCGAGAAGGCCAGCGCTGGAGCCGGCTGTGCAAACTGGTGCTCAAGCTCTCCGAGCCGGGCTGGCAGATCCCCGTCAGCTACCGCGCCGAAGTCGCCGATGACGCGCCGATCTGGGACTTCTACCGCAGCGGCGATCTGCATGCGCTGAAGACCGCGATCGGCCAGATGCCGGCCTACGCCCACGCAGCCGAGCTGCAAGCGCATCTGGAGAATCTCTATCTGCGCAGCGAGTCGGGTCACCCTGAACACCTGGACACGCTGCTGCCGCGCCTGCAGTCGGAGTGCGCGACGCCGCAGTCCTTCGAGACACTGAAAGCCGGCTGCACGCGGGCGCAGGACCGCTGGGAGCACCGCGTCGCCGAGCTCAATGCGCTGGCCGGGCTGAACCAGGACCTGGCCTTCCAGGGCTATCCCGACACCTTCGACATCGCGCGGCGCATGCAGCGCACCGTGACGCTCTATGTCGGTGCGCCCAATAGCGGCAAGACCTATGCGGCCTTCGAGCGCCTGGCCCAGGCCCAGCAGGGTGCCTATCTGGCGCCGCTGCGCCTGCTGGCGCTGGAAGGGCGCGACCGGCTGGTGGGTCGTGGCGTGCCCTGCTCGCTGCTGACCGGCGAGGAGAACGTGCCGGCCGAGAACTCGCGCGTGGTGTCCAGCACCATCGAGATGGTCAACACCAACAAGCCCATCGACGTCGCGGTGATCGACGAGGCGCAGATGCTGTTCGATCTGTACCGCGGCTGGGCCTGGACCCAGGCCATTGTCGCGGTGCCGGCCAATGAGCTGATCATCATCTGCAGCGCCTATGCGGTGCCGGCCATCGAAAGCCTCTTGGGCCTGTGCGGCGAGCGCTGCACGGTGCGCCATTTCGAGCGCAAGCAAGAGGTGCAGCTGTTGCCGGCGCCGGTGCCGATCACGGCGCTCAAGCATGGCGACGCGGTCGTGGCCTTCAGCCGCCGCGAGGTGCTGATGCTGCGCGACCAGATCGGCGCGGCCGGCCATCCGGTCTCGGTGATCTACGGCGCGCTGCCGCCCGAGGTGCGACGCCGCGAAGCCGAGCGCTTTGCCAATGGCGCGACCCATATCCTGGTGGCCACCGATGCGATCGGCATGGGGCTGAACCTGCCGATCCGCCGCGTGCTGTTCAGCACGATGACGAAGTTCGATGGCCAGGGCGACCGCACGCTGGAGGTCACCGAGGTGCACCAGATCGCCGGCCGGGCCGGGCGTTACGGCATGCATGACGAGGGCTTTGTCGGCGTGCTGCGCGAGGCCGAGCCGACGGCGGCGCGCACGCTGAAGGAGCTGCTGCCCAAGAGCCCGCGCGCGCCGCGCGACTTCAAGGCCGCAGTGGCGCCGAACTGGTGGCATATCGACACCATCGCGCAGCGCCTGGGACTGAAGAAGCTGCATGCGGTGCTGATGGTCTTCATGGACCAGCTGCTGCTGGACAACGCCCATTTCGAGGTGGCCGAGCTGGAGCAGATGCTGGCGCTTGCCGAGCAGCTGGACCGCGCGGCCGGTGGCCTGCCGCTGAAGGCCCGCTTCATCTATGCGCAGGCTCCGGTGGACAGTCGCACCGACAGCCAGGTGCAAGAGTATCTGGACTGGGCCAGCCGCCACGCGCTGACCGGCACGGTCGGCGCGCCCTGGTTCCTCGACGATGTCGACGAGCACAGCCGGCTCGACCGCATGGAACAGGCGCTGCGCTCCTGCACGCTGTGGCTGTGGCTGGACCTGCGCTTCCCGGGCGTCTACGGCCATGTGGTGGCCGTCGGGGATCTGCGCAGCCGGCTCAACGACGGCATCGAGCGCCATCTGAAGGGCAAGAAGCCGCTGTGGCAGACCCGCGGCCGGCGCTGACAAACAGGAGCATGGATTGATCACCGTTCACCACCTCAACAACTCGCGCTCGCAGCGCGTGCTGTGGCTGCTCGAAGAGCTGGGCCTGCCCTACGAGATCAAGCACTACCAGCGCGACAGGGCGACGATGCTGGCGCCGCCCGAGCTGCGCGCGGTGCACCCGCTGGGCAAGTCGCCGGTGATCAGCGATGGCGAGCTGGTGGTGGCCGAGTCCGGCGCCATCCTCGAATACCTGGTCGATCGCTACGGTCAGGGCCGGTTCAAGCCCGCGGCCGACAGCGCCGAGGCGCTGCGCTACCGCTACTGGATGCATTACGCCGAGGGCTCGGCGATGCCGCCGCTGCTGATGAAGCTGATCTTCGACCGCATCGAGCGCTCGCCCATGCCCTTCTTCGCCAAGCCGATTGCCAAGGGCATTGCGGCCAAGGTCAAGGCCGGCTTCATCCAGCCCGCGATCAAGAGTCATCTGGACTTTATGGAGGCCGAGCTGGCCAAGAGCCCCTGGTTCGCCGGCGCCGAGTTCACGGCCGCCGATGTGCAGCTCAGTTTTCCGCTGGAGGCGGCCGCCTCGCGCGGCGGGCTGGCGGCGGACCGGCCCCGGCTGACGGACTTCCTGAAACGCATCCATGCGCGCCCCGCCTACCAGCGCGCGCTGGAGCGCGGCGGTCCCTACACGCTGTTGAGCTGAGGCCATGGGCCGCCAGGTGCACGGCCCTCGTTCAGTTCGGCACCTGGTCGCTCGGATACTTCCAGAAGTCGCGCAGCAGATAGCTGATCGGCAGATTCAGCGCCGTCTGCTTCGGCGGCATCGGCTGCTGGAACCAGCGCTCATAGAGGGCATGGGCCTCGCGGCTGGCAATCAGGCGCTTCATCTCGGCGTCGACGACGCGCTTGAGCTCGGCGTCCTCGCGCGACATCATCACCGCCAGCGGTTCGATGGTCAGGAACTTGCCCACCACTTCCAGGCCCTTGGGATTCTTGCTGCCAGCGATCAGGCCGTAGAGCAGCACATCGTCCATCACGAAACCGTCGGCCTCGCCCTTTTCGACCATCTCGAAGGCGCGCCCATGGTCAGGCGCCTCCAGAACCTGGATGCCCAGCAGACGGTCGCGATTGACGGCCTGGATCGCCTTCAGGCTGGTGGTCCCCTTGGTGGACACCAACCGGCGCTTGGCAAAATCGCCGAGTTCCTTGATGCCCGAATCGGCGCGCACCAGGTAGCGCGAGCCGGTGATGTAGTGCGGCACGGTGAACGCCACCTTCTCGCGCCGCTCGGCGTTGTTGGTGGTCGAGCCGCATTCCAGGTCGGCACGGCCCTCGGCGATCACCGCGATGCGGTCGCTGGAGCTGACCTGCACATAGTCGGTGGCCAGACTCTTGAGCTGCAGATGCTTGCGCAAGGCCTCGCCAAGCCGGTGGCAGAGGTCCAGCGCATAGCCGACCGGCCGACGCTGCGCATCCAGATAGGAAAATGGCACCGACGACTCGCGGTGCGCCAGCACGATGCGGCCGCTGGATTGGATGCGCTCCAGCGTCGGACCGGCGTGTGCCGAGCCGGGCTGCAGCGCGGGCTGAAGCAGCAGCAAGGTCAGCAGCAGCGCGAGGGCAGGCCGCCCGTGACGGATTGCATGGCTTTTCATCGTGTTCACCGCTCGGTTCTATCGGATGGGCGGAAATATAGGCCCGGCCGGCCCTGCGGCCTGCCAACTCTTGCCGGTTTTTCGGGGCCATCGTCATGAGCAGCCCCTATGTGATCAAGCAGGAGTGCATTGCCATCACTGGTGTGGCGGATCTGCAGATCCGCTCGCTGCTGGACCGGCAGCAGTTCGACGACCCGCTGGGCGAGGCGCTGGCACGTGGCATCTCGTCGGCGGCCTGGCCGCTGTTCGGCCTGCTGTGGCCCTCGGGCCTGCACCTGGCGGCGGCCATGGCGCGGCGGCCGCTGCTGGCTGATGAGAGCATCCTCGAAATCGGCTGCGGCCTGGCGCTGGCCAGCCTGGTCAGCCACCGGCGTGGCGCGCTGGTGACGGCCAGCGACTGCCACCCGATGGCCGCTGGCTTCCTGCTGGAGAACCTGCGGCTCAATGCACTGGCACCGATGCGCTACTGCCACGGCGACTGGGGCCCGGCCACCACCGGCCGTGGCCAGAGCGCGCCGCGCGTGCAGGGCCGCTTCGATCTGATCATCGGCAGCGATGTGCTGTACGAGCGCGACGAGGCCGGCAGCCTGGCCGCCTTCATCGCGCTGCATGCGTGGCCGGCCAGCGAGGTCATCATCGTCGACCCGAACCGCGGCAATCGCCCGGCCTTCAGCCGCCATATGGCGACGCTGGGCTACCGGCTGCAGGAGACCGTCATCAAGCAGCCCGGCTATAGCGGACGGCTGCTGCAGTACCGGCGCGACAGCCTGGCGACGCCCGGCCCCGCTTAGATTGTTGCAGCCCGGCTTCGTTTGTTTCAGCCCTGGTTTTTCGCTTCGGCCAGCGATTAAGGTGCGGCCCGGCTTGATGCCACCGAAGCAAGGAAACGCCCATGACCCAGCGAACCTGGCTGCGCCGCAGCCTCTTGATACTGCTTGGCCTCACGGCCGCCCTGGCCGCCACCGTCGGCCTGGCCCTAGCCCGCGCCGACTACAAGCTGCAGCGCCAGGTCGATCTGCGCGTGGCGGCCGTGCCGTTGCCGGCCGATGCGGCCGCGCTGGAGCGGGGCCGCTATCTCTATCTGTCGCGCGGCTGCGTCGATTGCCATGACCGCGCCGGCGGCGGCAAGGTGCTGATCGACGATGGCAAGGGCTTGCTCCTGCGCGGCCCGAATATCGCGCAGGGCTCACCCACTGTGGCCAACTACCGGGTCGAGGACTGGGTGCGCGCGATACGCCATGGCGTCAAGCCCGATGGCCGGCCCGCCATCGTGATGCCCAGCGAGGACTACAACCGGCTCAGCGACGAGGACATGGGCGCGCTGATTGCGCATCTGCAGCGCATGCCTGCGGTCGAGGGCGGGCCGGCCATCGTCCAGCTGTCGCTGCCCTTCAAGGCCATGTACGGCCTGGGCCTGATCCAGGATGCGGCCGAGAAGATAGACCACAGCCTGCCGCCCTCGCCAGCGATGGCCTCGACCGTCAGCGTCGCCAACGGCGCCTATGTGGCCAGCATGTGCATAGGCTGCCACGGCCCCGGTTTCTCGGGCGGCAAGATCCCGGGCACACCGCCCGACTGGCCGCCGGCCTCGAACCTGACGCCGGGCGAGGGCAGTGCGATGCCGGCCTACAGGAACGCCGAGCAGTTCACCGCGATGATGCGCAGCGGCCGGCGTCCCGATGGCAGCCCGGTCAGCCCGGTGATGCCCTTCAACGCGCTGAAGGAATTGAACGACGCCGACCTGCACGCGATGTACGCCTATCTGCAGACCCTGCCTGCCAAGCCAGCGGGCCGGCGCTAAGAGGCCCGGAACCAGGCACGGCATCCCTATCTTGCAGGAGCAAAGCCGCCGCCGACGGCTAGGCGCCGGCCCTGCGATCCCCTAATGTCGGGCGCACACTCCCTGGAGACCGCCATGCCCGACAGCGCCGACATCCTGTGGTTCAAGAAGCAGTTCCAGGCCCGCATCACGCCGGCGCTGGCCGGCACGCCACTGACGGTGGACATGGTCACCGCGATCGCCTGCCAGGAGACCGGTGCCATCTGGTCGCTGCTGCGGCGCAAGAACCTGGGCACGAACAAGATCCTGGCCCTGTGCGTCGGCGACACGCTCGATGCCGACAAGGGCCGCCGCGCCTTCCCGCAGACCAAGGCCGATCTGCTGGCCGCGCCCGATGGCGCGGCGATGTTCGAGATCGCCCACCAGGCCCTGGTCGATATGGCCCAGCACATCCCCGGCTTCGCCGGCGTGGCGGCCCGGCCGCACAAGTTCTGCCACGGCTTCGGCCTGTTCCAGCGCGATCTGCAGTTCTTCCTCAGCGACCCCGACTACTTTCTAGAGAAGCGCTATGAGCGCTTCGAGGACACCCTGGCCCTGTGCGTCGACGAGCTGAAGAAGGGCTTGCGCAAGCTGGGTCTGCAGGACCGCAGCGAGCTCAGCGACCAGGAGCTGGCCGCCGTCGGCATCGCCTACAACACCGGCGGCTTCAAGCCGGCCAAGGGGCTCAAGCAGGGGCATTTCAACGGCACACAGTTCTATGGCGAGGCGCTGTTCGACTTCATCCGTCTGGCCCATACGGTGGCGCTGAGCGGCGAGCAGGCCGAGCTCGAGGCGCCACCACCCGGCCAGGCGATCCTGCCGCCGCCCAGCGCCGTGACGGCCAGCGGCCCGCAGTTCCGGGTCAAGACCCAGCTGTCGATGCTGCGGGTGCGCAGCGAGCCGCTGATCAGCCAGCCCGAGACCGCCAATGTGATCAGCCACCTGCCGGACGGCCATCCGGTGCGTGCCGTCAGCGGCAAGCCGGTCAAGGGCTTTCTCGAGATCGAGACCAGCCTGGCCGGCGCGCTGATCCATGGTTTTGTCTCGGCCAAGCTGCTGGTGGCCGATGCCGCGCCGGAGCCGATTGCCGTCATTGAGCCGGCGCCAGCCCTGCCCAGCAGCGGCATCGTCGCGGTATGGATGCCACGCAAGAGCGGCTCGGTGACGCGCCGCATCGACCTGGCCAATGCCCATTCGCTCAACGAAGCCGGTCAGCCGCAACGCAAGGGCACGGATGCCGAAACGCTGCGCCAGGAGCTGGCCGCCATCATCGACTGGCTGGCGGTGGACAAGCCGGCCCATGGGCGCTACCAGCCGCGCAGCGGTCTGACCTTCTGCAATATCTACGCGCATGACTACTGCCATCTGGCCGGTGTCTACCTGCCGCGGGTCTGGTGGTCGGCCCATGCCTTGCTGAAATTGGCCCAGGGCGAGACCGTGGCGCCGCTGATCGGCAACACCATTGTCGAGCTGCGTGCCAACGATCTGTTCCGCTGGCTGCGCGACCATGGCCCCGCCTTTGGCTGGCGCCAGACCGGCTCTTTGAGCAAGCTGCAGCAGGCCGCCAACCAGGGCGCGATCGGTCTGATCATCGCGCGGCGCAAGGAGGACGGGCGCTCCGGCCATATCGTGCCGGTGGTGCCCGAGCTCGGCGAGCTGCGGGCCAGGCGCGACAGCGCCGGAGAGGTCACGGCGCCGCTGCAAAGCCAGGCCGGGGCCAGCAACTTCCGCTTCGGCACCGGCAAGGCCGGCTGGTGGCTGGGCCAGGAGTTCGCCGAAAGCGCCTTCTGGATACACGCCTGAACAAACGAAACCGCCAGGCCCGGCCGCAGAAGCCGGGCTGAAACCGCAGCGGCCGAGACTGCCAGCCTGTTGTTGAACAAGACAAGGCTCGCACGATGAACGCCACCCTCTCCCTGAACATGAAGCGCCTGGGCCGGGGCCGTCCGCTGCTGTGCCTGCATTCCAGCAGTGCCAGCGCCGGCCAATGGCGCGGGCTGGCCGAGCAGCTGCAAGAGCAGCGCGAGCTGCTGATCCCCGATCTGCCCGGCCACGGCCGCAGCCCGGACTGGCCCGCCGATGCGCCGGTCGGGCTGGGGCTGGAGAGCGACACGGTCTGGGCCGCGCTGGGCGATATCGAGGAGCCGCTGGACATCGTCGGCCATTCCTATGGCGGCGCGCTGGCGCTGCAGATGGCGGTGGAGCGCCCGTCTTGTGTGCGCTCACTCACCTTGTATGAGCCGGTATTGTTTGGCCTGCTGCGCCGGCACGAGCCCTGGGGCGAGGCCTGGGGCGAGATCTCCCAGATCGCCCGCATCGTCAGCGAGCTGGTCGGCGCCGGCCGCTTCGAGGCGGCGGGCCAGATGTTCTGCAACTACTGGGCGGCCGGTCCGGCCTGGCAGGGCATGAACGACAACCAGCAGCAGCGCATCGCGCGCTGCATGCCCAGCGTCGATCGGCATTTCGCCGCGCTGTTCGCCGCCACCTGGGGGCCGCGCGAGCTGGCCCGGCTGCGGGCGCTGCCGCTGCGCCTGGTCTGTGGTTCGCTGACCCGGGCACCGGCACGCCGGGTCAGCGAACTGCTGTCCCTGGCGCTGGAACAGTCCGAGCTGTGCATGCTGCCCGGCGCCGGCCATCTAGGGCCGATCAGTCATGCGGCGGCCTTCAATGCGATGGTCGGGTCCTTGCTGGAAGCGGTGCCGGCACTGTGATGGACAAAGCTGTGCACAATAGTTGAACAAGCCCCAAGTTATCCACAGCTGTTGGCATTGAGCCGGAGTTGTTATCTGTTGGTGTGCCGCGCCGACCCCAAGCGACTCACATGCTTTGACCGCTTGCAAGTGATTGAATCAAAACGGAAAAAGCAGCTTGTCCACAGCCGCAGCGCTGCTCTACTAAGACTACTAATTTGAAAGATAGAAATACCAGTAAGAAGAGCGGAGCGCTTCTCCGCTGTATTTCAAAGCCTGAGCGGCCCGGGCGGGCTTGGCCGCGCGGTGAGCGCACAAAGCCTGGCTCATGTCACACTGCCGCCCCGTGTGCATCGCGCCACGGAGCGCCATGCAAACGACCACCACATCCTCCGCCCCACTCCCTTCCACGCTGTACTCGGCTTCCTGCGGTTTCGAAGCAGCCTGCCAAATCCCGGCCCTGCCCGAAGGCCATCGCAGCCGCGGTCTACACGGCCACAGCTATCTCGCCACCGTCAGGGCCGCGCTGCCGCCCGACTGGGCACCGTTTCCTGGCGCCGAGGTCGAGGAATTGCGCCGGCGGCTGGAGGCCTGTCTGGCGCCGCTGGACCACGGGCTGCTGAACACGACGCTGGAACAGCCGACCGACGAGAACATCGCGCGCTGGATCAAAAGCCGTCTGGAGCAGGCCTTCGATGTGCCGGGCATCCAGCAGATTGGCATTCAGAGCACCGCGCACAGCGGGGTCGATCTGGATGTCAGCGGGCGCGCCCATGTCTGGCGACGCTACCGTTTTCAGGCCGCGCACCAATTGCCGAATGTGCCGCCCGGCCACAAATGCGGTCGCATGCACGGCCATGGTTTCGAGGTCATCGTTCATGCCAACCAGGATCTGGGCGAGCGTGATCTGAGCATCGACTACGACCATCTGGACGAGGTCTGGGCCCCCTTCCATATGCAGCTGAACTACCAGTGCCTCAACGAGATCGAGGGTCTGGACAACCCGACCAGCGAGGTGATCTCGGCCTGGCTGTGGCAGCGGCTGAAGCCGCAACTGCCCGAGCTGTCCTGGGTCACGGTCTATGAGACCGGCTCCTGCGGCGCCAATTTCGATGGCCAGCAATACCGGATCTGGAAGGAGCTGACTTTGGACAGCGCGATCCAGCTCAAGCGGGCACCGGCCGGCAACCCGCTGCGAGCAATTCATGGGCACACCTACACCTTGCGTCTGCATCTGAGCGCGGAGCTCGATGCGCTGAAGGGCTGGACGGTGGACTTCGGCGATGTGAAGACGCGCTTCGATCCGATCTTCAAGGCCATCGACCACCGCCCGCTCTACGAGATCGCCGACCTGCCTGATGGCGATAGCGCCAGCCTGGCGGCCTGGGTGCTGACCAAGGGCCGGGCCGTGCTGCCGCAGCTGGACCGGGTCGATATGTATGAAACCCGCGGCTCGGGCGCCATCGTCAGCGCCTCGGGCATTGATGATCTGATCCCCGTATGACTTACGCCGTCAAGGAAATCTTCTACACGCTGCAGGGCGAGGGCGCGCAGGCGGGCCGGGCTTCGGTGTTCTGCCGTTTTGCCGGCTGCAATCTGTGGAGCGGGCGCGAGCAGGACCGGGCCAGCGCCGTCTGCAACTTTTGCGATACCGATTTCGTCGGCACCGATGGCCAGGGCGGCGGCAAGTTCGCCACGGCCGAGGACCTCGCCGCCGCGATTGCCTCGCGCTGGCCCGCAGACCGGCCTGGCAGGCCTTATGTGGTCTGCACCGGGGGGGAGCCCCTGCTGCAGCTCGACGCGGCGCTGATAGAGGCGCTGCACGCCCGGGGCTTCGAGATCGCGGTCGAGACCAATGGCACGCAGCCGGCACCCGAGGGTTTGGACTGGATCTGCGTCAGCCCCAAGGCCGACAGCGAGATCGTGCTGACCCGCGGCCATGAGCTGAAGCTGGTCTATCCGCAGCCGGCCGCGCTGCCCGAGCGCTTTGCCGGCCTGGACTTCGAGCACTTCTTTTTGCAGCCTATGGATTCGCTGTTGAAGGCCCAGCACACCCGTGCGGCTGTGGCCTATTGCATGGAACACCCGCAATGGCGGCTGAGCGTGCAGATGCACAAGGTCATCGGCATCGAGTGAATGATTGAACAAGTCTGTGGATAAGTCTTGAGCAAGTGAGCGCTTGTCCACAGCAATGTCTTGCAGAACCAAGTTGTTGTCGGCTGAGTCAAGCGCTGTCCCGGCTTCGGCGCACAGCCTTTTGGTGCTGCTAAGTCTTTGAATTCAAAGCGACTTTGCCAGCTGTCCACAGCAGGCTGCCGGCTCTACTACGACTACCAAGTTAAAAGATCTACATACAGGGATTGAAGACATGGACATCCGGAACCTGCAGCAGCGGCTGCGCCAGTTCGCCGCCGAGAGGCAGTGGCAGCCCTACCAGACGCCCAAGAACCTGGCGATGGCCATGGTGGTGGAAGCGGCTGAGCTGGTCGAGATCTTTCAGTGGATGACGCCGGAAGAGTCGCAGGCGATTGCGCAGGACCCGGCCAAGCTCGAGCATCTGGGCGATGAAGTTGCCGATGTGATGCTCTACTTGCTGCAGATTGCCGATCACAGCGGCGTCGATATGGCGGCGGCGGTCGAACGCAAGCTGGCCAAGAATGCCCTTAAGTACCCGCCACCCTGAAGCCATTTTTCTCTGTCACCCCATGCAGACCATCGCCGTCATCGACTTTGAAACCACCGGCCTCGGACCCGGCGCGGGCGGCCGCGCCACCGAGATCGCGGCGGTGCTGGTGCGCGGCGGCGAGATCGTCGGCAGCTACCAGAGCCTGATGAACAGCGGCGTCTGGGTGCCGCCCTTCATCGAGCAACTGACCGGCATCAGCAATGCGATGCTGGCCCAGGCGCCCGATTCGGCGCGGGTGATGCGCGAGGTGGCCGAGTTCACGCGCGGCTGCCCGCTGGTGGCGCACAACGCCTCCTTCGATCGCGGCTTCTGGTTCCATGAGCTGGAGCGGGCCGGCTGCGAGCGCGACAGCGCCCATGAGTTCGCCTGCACCGTGCTGCTGGCGCGCCGGCTCTATCCCGAGGCGCCGAACTGCAAGCTCGGCACGCTGGCCCAGTTCCATGCGCTGCCCGATATGGGCCGGGCCCACCGCGCGCTGGCCGATGCACAGACCACCGCCCATCTGCTGCTGCGCATGCAGGCCGATCTGGCGCAACGCTTTGCGCGCGAGCTCGGACCCTTGCGGGTCGAGCACGCGCTGCTGGCGAGGCTGCAGCGCGCGGCCAAGACGGCTTTGCAACGCTGTGTATCCGACTACGCCCGGCCGCAGTTGGCGGCGCGCAGTTCGGCACTGGCCGCGAACTGACGGCAGAAAAAAACCCGCTGTCAAGCGCTCATCGCGGCGCTTTAGGGGCGCAAAATTCTGCCCTTCCGTTTTTGTTTGAGTTCCCAGAGTTCTATTCATTCGTATGTCGAGTATTCAGGTCCGTCCGGCCACCCTGCGTGACGCCAAAGCCATTGCCGAAATCCATGTTGCAGCCTGGCAGGACGCGTACAAGGGGCTGCTGCCCGATGCCGCACTGGACGCGCTGTCGGTGCAGAAGCGCCAGGCCTTCTGGCGTGAGGCCATCGATCTTTGCGAGCCCCAGGTGCTGGTGGCCCATATCGACAACGAGGTGATGGGCTTTGTCGGCTTCGACCGCTCGCGCGACAAGGGCACGCCGTCGACCACCGGCGAGATCTGGGCCATCTATGCCTCGCCGGTGCATTGGGAGAAGGGCGTCGGCCTGGCCCTGTGGGACGCGGCCCGCGACGGCCTGCAGGAAGAAGGTTGCACCAAGGTGACCTTGTGGACCTGGCTGCGCAATGAGCGCGCACTGCGTTTCTTCGAGCTGGCCGGCTTCAAGCGCGAGCTCGGCAGCACCAAGACCACCGAGGTCAGCGGCGTGCGTCTGGAAGAGCTGCGCCTGCAACGATCGCTGGTCTGAGACCCTACTCTCCGGTGATGAAGCGCCCTTCAAAGGGCGCTTTTTTTCGTCCCTCCGATCACCCTTTTAAGTCACAAGGGCCAGGTCTTGCCTACGCACTTTCCGCTGGTCGGAAAACGTTAAAGTAATGGCCCCTTACTTTCCACAAGTCCTCCAAGTGCTGGCCAAGATCACCTCCAAGAACCAATTGACGCTGCCCAAGAGCGTGACCCAGGCCCTCGGGCCGGTGCAGTATTTCGAGGTGCAGGAGAAGGCCGGGCAAATCATCCTGACTCCGGTACGCATCCAGCGTGGTGACGCGCTGCGGGCCAAGCTGGCCGAACTTGCCATCGATGAGAAAACGCTGGATACGGCGCTGGACTGGGCCCAGAAGGCGGCGGCAAAACCATTGAGTGCCAAAAAGACCGCAGCGGCCAAGAAACCAGCCGTCAAGAAGCTGGTGACGGCGCGCAAAACGACGGCGGCAAAAAAGCCATCGAGTGCTGCCAGGCCGGCCGTCAAAACAGTCAGCAAGCGCAAGACCGCGCGATGAGCACCGCTCGTCGATTGACCAAACCGGTCGCCGTGCCGGCCGTGGTGTTCGATACCCGGCTGCTGCTGGGCGCCCTGGTGTCGGGCGATGCCCGCGCGCAGCGGCTGCGCCAGAGCTGGCAGCTCGGACGCTGCCAGGCCCTGGTCGATCCGGCCAGCGCACGGGCGCTAATGCTGGCGCTGGCCTGCCCGGTGCTGGGGCTGTCTGCGACGCAGCAGCATGAGTTGCTGGCCGACTATCTGCCCTATGCCCAGGTGCTGCCGGCCGAGGCGCCGGCAGCTGTCAGGGCCGCGCGGCTGCCGGCCTTCGAGCAGCTCGCACTGAGCCTGGCGCAGGGCGCGCGCGGCCGTGTTCTGGTCAGCGACAGCAGGGCTTTGCGGGCGCGTGTCGCACGTTCCACCAAGCCCGGTTTCAAGCTGCTGGGCAGCGAGGAATTTTTGGCGGCGCTGAGGGTTTGACGGGGCGGCAGCGTCACACAAGCTCTGCTAGATTCGCCCACCGATGAGCAACTTCGACCGATCAATTTCCAGTGGCATGTGGCGTGTGGTGTTCTATGAGCGCCGCGGCAACCGCGTACAGATGGACCGCACCGGTCCCTGGCTGCCCAACAAGAAGCTGGCCGAGCAATGGGCGCACTGGTTCGGCGAGCGCGGTCACCATGTGGCCCTGCAGGACCAGAGCGGCGGCATGGAGAAGGTCAGCCAGGGTTTGCCGGGCTGAATTTTCCTCAGGCGGCCGCCCGGTAGCCGCCGCGCTCCAGCGCCCAGCCCTCGGTGGCGGTCAGGCGCGGATGGCGCTGCACATGGACCGTGCTGAGCCGCTTGGCGGCGGCGCGCTGCACCAGCTTCTCGGCCTGGGTGGCGTTCAGCTGCAGCGCGAAACGGACCCAGCGCTTTTGCACCAACGCATTGCTCCAGGCGTCTTCGAGCGCCCAACGGATGTCCTGAGCCTCGGTCAGCGCACCGACCCGCAGCACCCGGGGGGCCAGCGCCATCAGGAAGCGGTTGAAGTCGGCGCGCAGCGCATCGCCCGGCAGCAAGGCCTCGATGCGCGCGAGGCGGGCGCTCCAGCCCGGTGTCGCGAGCTGGCGGGTCACCAGGGCCTGCAGCGCCTGGATCGGATTGAACAGGCGCAGCCGGTTCGGCGGCAGCAGATGCAGCGGGATCGTCGCCGCTTCCTCATGGGACAGCTCGGTGACAAAGCTGCACAGCACCGCGACCCGCTGCCATTCGGCCGGGCCCAGGCCGGCGATGCGCTGGAAAGGGCCGTCATTGACACTGCCGGCAATCTCGTTTGCCTCGGCCCAGCCATGGGCGGCCTTGGCCGCATTGGCACCGGCACTCATCATCGCCAGATTGCCGGCCGCGTAGCCGGCATCGTTGCGGACGCGGTCGATGGAGGCCTGGCCCAGCAGCGGCTGGCGCAGGATGGGGCAGTAGTCGACCGTGATCTGCTGCAGATAGTTGGGCGTGACTTGCACATCCTCGAAGCTGCGCCCGCGTGCCCAGGCATGGGTGCGCAGCTGCAGCCACAGCTGGGTGTGGCGGGAGGGCTTCAGCGTGCGGCGGCCGAAAGTGGCCGAGCCGGCCTGCCAGCCTTGCAGCAGCGGTGACTGTGCATACAGATGGGCGACCGGCGGCGCCACCCCATGGTGGGCGAAATCCCAGCCGAGCTCGAAACCGAGGCTGGCATTGGCCGGCGCGGCCTGTTCGACGGGAAGGATGCCCAATTCCATCTGGGCGGATGCTGCTGCGATCTGTGCCATGAGGTGCTCCGGTTGCGGCTGCCATCGATTTGTCAGCAACCATGTGGCACAGTGTCTGACCTCACTGGCTCATGGGATGAGCCAGCAAAAAGAATCAGGGAAGGGATGGCGATCGCATGGACAGGACCGAGCGCTTCTACAAGATCGAGCTGCTGATACGCGGCCGTGAATGTGTCAGTTTTGCGACTTTGCTGGAGGCGCTGGAGGTGTCGCCGGCGACCTTGAAACGCGATCTGCAGTATCTGCGTGAGCGCATGGATGCGCCGATCGAGTACGACGCGCTGGCCAATGGCTACCGTTTCGGCCAGCAATGGCGCGGCCAGCAGCATGAGCTGCCGGGGGTCTGGTTCAACGAGAAGGAGCTGCATGCGCTGCTGACCATGCACCAGCTGCTGTCCGGGCTGGACGAGAACGGCATCCTGAGCCGGCATCTGCAGCCCATGTTCGACAAGCTGACCGGCATGCTGGGCACCGATGCGGCCGAGGCCAAGGAGATGACACGGCGCGTCAAGCTGATCAGCACCGCACGCCGGCGCGTGGCCAGCGAGTATTTCGAGACGGTGGGCAGCGCCGTGGTGCAGCGCCAGAAGCTGCGCATCAGCTATCGCAAGCGCGGCAAGGGCGGCGGCACGGTGGGCTCGCGGGTGGTATCGCCGCAGCGCCTGGTGCATTACCGCAACACCTGGTATCTGGATGCCTGGTGTCATCAGAGCGAGGGCCTGCGCCGCTTTGCGCTGGACGCGATGGAGGCTGCCGAGCTGCTGGACGAGAAGGCCAAGCCGGTGGCGCTGAAGGCGCTGGAGAGCGAGCTGGACCAGGGCTACGGCATTTTTGCCGGCGGCCAGACTCAGCAGGCGAAGCTGGTGTTCAGCGCCGAGGCCGCAGCCTGGGTCTCACGCGAGGAATGGCACGCCAGCCAGCAAAGCGAGTGGCTGGCGGACGGGCGCTGGCAGCTGGAGGTGCCGTATGTGGACGCCACCGAGCTGCTGATGGATCTGCTGCGCCACGCCGGCCAGGTCGAGGTGCTGGCGCCGCCGGCGCTGCGCCAGGCCTATGCGAAGCGGCTCAGGGAGGCGGCGGCTCAGCTGGATTGATCGGCGTCCTGGCGCTTCAGGCGCTCGCTGTGCCAGTAGACATCGTCGCCGCCCAGCCCGTCGAGGTTGGCACGGTTCAGCACGCGGGCCAGCACGAAGAGCAGATCGGACAGGCGATTCAGGTACTGGCGCGGCGCGGCGTTGATGCTCTCCTGCGCGGCCAGCGTGACGACGGCACGCTCGGCGCGGCGGGCCACGGTGCGGCAGACATGGGCGATCGCGGCGCTGCGCGTACCCGCCGGCAGGATGAACTCCTTCAGCCGGGGCAGGGCGGCGTTGTAGTGGGCCAGCGCCTCGTCCAGGCGCAGCACGGCATCCATCTTCAAGAGCTCGTAGCCGGGCATGCAGAGCTCGCCGCCGAGATTGAAGAGCTCATGCTGAATCGTGATCAGCAATTCGCGAACATCGCCGGGCAGCGGCTCGGCCAGCAGCACGCCGATCTGCGAATTCAGCTCGTCGACATCGCCCATGGCCTGCACACGCAGATGGTCCTTGGGCACGCGGCTGCCATCACCCAGGCCGGTGGTGCCGTCGTCGCCGGTGCGGGTTGCGATTTGAGAGAGTCGGTTGGCCATAGGGCTTGATGTCTGCGGGTCTTGGGAAGACCCGCATCTTGCCCGAGTTCGGCCTTGGGGTCAGCCGCGCCGGCCGCTGCGGTGGAAGTCAGGTTTGTGGGCGGCGGCCGGGCTGCGATGCGGCAGGTGGCCGGACCGGCCCTGATAGGGGCCGTGGGCGGAGTCGGCCGGCGGCAGGGCGCTGCCCTTGTTGCCGAGCTTGAGCCACTCGCGCCAGATCAGGCCCATCAGATCGAAGCGCAGCGCGCCGATCACGGCCAGCAGCAGGACGAGCAACAAGAGCAGGCTGGCGGGATCCGACATGGCCGATCTCCTTCATCAGGAACAGGCCTCTATGGTGGCACCGGCCGGCCTTGGGGGCAAGCCGGCGCCGACCCGGGTTCAGAACTGATGGTTGTACTGCAGGCCGAACAGGACCGAGCTCAGCTGATAGCGGCCGCGCAGCGTGGCGCAGCTGGAGGTATTGCCGGCCGTGTTGCAGACGGCCGAGCCGACCGCATTGCGCTGGCCGCCGTTGTCGAACATATCGATCTGGCTGTCGGCCACATGGATATAGCTCATCGCGAAGTCCACCGAGCGCTTGTTGTCGAGCTTCCAGTTGAAGCCCCCGGACAGCCAGGTGCGATCGTTGTCTGGGATCGACGGGGTGCGGCGCGCGGCGGTCACCGGCGACTGGTCGAAGGCCACGCCAGCGCGCAGGGCCAGCGCATCGCTCCATTTGTAGTTGACGCCCAGCGAGGCACGCACCGTGTCTTCCCAGCGCTGCGGCGTGGTCGAGTCGGGCAGGTTGTTGGCGAAGTCGATGCGCAGCTCCTGGAAGCGCGAATGCTTGGTCAGCGTCACATCACCCATCACCGCGAACTTCTTGTCCTGCTCCTTGTAGAAGGAGAAGGACAGCGATTCCGGCGTGTTCACCTTCAGGCGCGCATCGCTGTCGGTATAGAGGCCGACCAGGCGCTGCTGCACCTGGGTGCCGGCGCCGGGCAGGGCAGCGTTCAGCAGCGCACCGAGAGTGCCGGCGGGGGTCTGCACCTGCCATTGCGATTCGCCCTTGAGCTGGTGCTTGATGCGCGAGCGATAGGCGATGCCGAAACGCGTGCTCTCGTCATAGTGATACATCAGGCCCAGATTGAAGCCGAAGCCCCAGTCCTTGCCCTCGACATCGACCCGGCCTGAATAGGTTGGATTGCCGGAGACCTGCTTGATCAGCCCGCCCAGCTGGTTGATCACCGCGGCGCGCACCACGTCCAGCGGCACGCCCGGCGCCGCATTCGCGGCCACCTGCTGCTCGATCACCAGATTCATCGCGCCCGAGCCGAAGTCGGCGGCCTTGGACAGCTTGCCCTCGATGTGCTGGGCTGTCAGGCCGGCACCCAGGCTCAGCTTCTCATTGAGCTTGAAAGCGATCGAGGGGTTGAAGGCCAGGGTCTTCAGCTCGGTGCCTATGCTGTTGTAGCGGCCGGTCCAGTCGGTCGAATACTCGCTCTTGGAGCCGAAGGGCACGAAGATGCCCAGGCCCAGGCTGAGACGGTCCGAATACTTGTGGGTGAAGTAGCCATGGGGCACGGCCGTGGCCTCGACGAACTTGCCGCCGTTGCTGCCGCTGATGGGCAGGCCCAGCGAGGTGACGCTGCCCTGGTCCTTGAACTTGCCTTCTGGCACGACGACATTGAGCACGCCGCTGGCGCGGGTGCCGTCCAGGCGGGTCATGCCGGCCGGGTTGTAGAACACAACCGTGGCGTCGCCGGCTTCGGCGGCGTTGGCATTGGCCGTGCCCTGAGCCGAGGCCGACTGAGAGCCGAAGTGATAGCCCGAGGCCATCACGGAGGAGGCGCTCAGTGCGGACAGCAGACCGAGCAACAGAGGTGTGGGGGCGAATCGCATGCGGTCTCCGTATGTTTTGAGGGTAGGCCGGGTAGCTGGCCTTTTGCATTTGATGATAGCCTGCCTGACGTATACGGAAGCCCGCTCCGCGTTACGGCTCGCACAGGCCGTTGTCGCGATAAAACACTAAGGAGACACCCGATGACAAGACAGACAAAAACGCCGACTGCCGCGCGCAGGCAAGGCCTGACCCCGGTCGCCGGCGCCTGCAGCCTGCTGGCCCTGGCCGCGCTGCTGAGCGCCTGTGGCGGCTCCGGCGATGCCGATCCGACCGCGCCGCCACCGCCGGCCGCGCCCGGCTTCGCCGCCGAGATCCGCTACACCAGCTACGGCGTGCCCCATATCAAGGCCGACAACTTCAAGGGCGCCGGCTATGGCTACGGCTACGCTTTTGCCGAGGACCATGTCTGCCTGTTCGCCCAGGAGCTGGTGACGATGCGCGGCGAGCGTTCGCGCTACTTCGGTGACTTCGATGCCAAGGGCGTGCCGATCAACTATCTGGGCCAGTTCGGTACCGCCACGCCCAATCTGGCCTCCGACTTCTTCTACAAGCTGCACCTGACCCCGGCCCTGGCGCAGGCGATGCGGTCCGCCGCTGGCGCCGACACGCGCGATCTGGTCAGCGGCTTTGTGGCCGGCTACAACCGCTATCTGCGCGACAAGGGCGTCAACGGCCTGCCGGTCGAGTGCAAGGGCGCGGCCTGGGTCAAGCCGATGACCGAGGACGAGGCCTACTGGCGCTTCAGCCAGGCGGCGATGGCCGGCAGCTCGATCCAGTTCATCGAGGCCATCGGCAGTGCCCAGCCGCCGGTCGTCAAGGTGGCGGCCGCCCCGGCCTTGAGCGCCAAGGCGCTGAAGATGCAGCGCAGCCAGCTGGCGGTGCTGAACAGCCCACTGGTGCAGGCGACCAACCCGCTGTTCGAGCACGCGGTCGGCTCGAATGGCTATGGCCTGGGCAAAGAGGTGACGCAGAGCGGCGCCGGCATGGTGCTGGGCAACCCGCACTTCCCCTGGTGGGGCGCGCTGCGCCTGCACAAGCTGCACCTGACCATTCCCGGCAAGCTCGATGTCTTCGGCTCCACCCTGCTGGGGGCGCCGGTGCCGCTGATCGGCTTCAACAAGGACGTGGCCTGGACCCACACTTTCTCCACCGACAACCGCTTCACGCTGTTCCAGCTGAAGCTGGACCCGGCCGACCCGACCCGCTACCAGGTCGACGGTAGCTACAAGGCAATGAGCAAGACCGCGCTGACGGTCGAGGCCCTGCAGCCCGATGGCAGCCTGAAGACGCATCAGCGCACGCTGTACGGCACCGACTTCGGCCCGCTGCTCAGCGACGGTGCTACCTTCAGCTGGAGTGGTGCGGCGGCCTTTGTGATCCGCGATGCCAATTACACGAACTACAAGCTGATCGACCAGGCCCTGCTGAACAGCACGTCCACCAGCGCCGAGAGCCTGCGCCAGAACCTGGCCACGCACAACGCGATGCCCTGGGTCAACACGATGGCGGCCGACAAGAACGGCAAGGCCCTCTACGCCAACTATTCGGTGGCGGCCAATGTCAGCGATGCCCAGCTGGGTGCCTGCGTCAACAGCCCCACGGGTCAGTTCCTGCTGGCCACGCGCGGCCTGGTGCTGATGGACGGCAGCAAGAGCAGCTGCCAGTGGACCGGCGCGATCCCGGCCACCCAGCGGCCCTATGTGCTGCGCGACGACTACATCGTCAATGCCAATGACAGCCACTGGCTGCCCAATGAACAGGTGCGGCTGACGGCCTTCCCGAAGATCATCGCCACCGGGCCTGATGCCGAAGGCATGCCCCAGGGCGAGCGCACCCGCATGGGCATCGTCCAGGTCAAGGACCGGCTCAGCAATGCCGATGGCCTGGGCGGCAACCGCTTCACCCTCGCCAATCTGCAGCAGGTCTATGCCAAGAGCCGCTTCTTCCGCGCCGAGATGTGGCTGGACGAGTTCCTGGCCGCCACCTGCGCCGGCAAGCCGCAGCCCATCGTCGTCAAGGGCACGAACGGCGTCGACACCGACATCACCAAGGCCTGCGGCGTGCTGGCCATCTGGAAGAAGACCGAGGGCCTGACCGATCCGGGCGCCTTGCTGTTCCGCAAGCTCTATGAGCTGGCCGGCGAGCTGGAGGAGGCCAGCTACTGGCGCGTGCCCTTCAGCGCGGCCGACCCGGTGATGACGCCGCGCGGCTTCAACACCGCCAACACCAAGGCCGTGACCTTGCTGGCCGATACGGTGCAATGGTTCGCGACCAACAAGTTCGCGCTGGAGGAGGTCAATGCGCGCAAGCAGGTGATCATCCGTGACAGTGCGCCGATCCCGTTCCCCGGAGGCCGCTACACCTTCAACAATGTGCGCGGCAATCTGGGCGCCTCGGGCCTCTATGGTGATCCGGTCTATGGCAACAGCTATATGCAGTTCGTCACCTTCGATGCCAACGGCCCGGTGGCCGAGGGGGTGCTGACCTACTCGCAGTCCAGCCATCTGCTGTCGCCGCACTTCTCGGACCAGACCAAGCTCTACTCGGACATCTTCCTGAAGGTGGCCAAGTGGTCCAAGCTGCCCTTGAGCGAGGCCGAGATCAAGGCCGACCCGGCCTACAAGAGCATGAGCATCAGCGAGTGAGCGCCAAGGTCTGGGCGCATCGCGCTCAGACGGCCGTCGCAAACGCGCAGAATGGGCGCTTCGGACACCCGGAGCGCCCGCGATGAATGCTTCTTCCCCACCCGCCCATCTTCTCGCCGCCGAGCGCCGGCCCCTGCCGGCCGCGATGCTGGAGGCGCTGAAGGCCCGCTTTGCCGAGCGCTGCGCCACCGCGCTGGCGGTGCGCGAGCAGCACGGCCGCGATGAGTCGCCCTTCGATGTGGCGCCGCCCGACTGCGTGGTGTTTGCGCAGAGCACCGAGGAGGTGGCCTGGGTGCTGGCGCTGGCCCATGAACACCATGTGCCAGTGATCCCCTATGGCGCCGGCTCCTCGCTGGAGGGCCATCTGCTGGCGGTGCAGGGCGGCGTCAGCCTGGATGTCTCGCGGATGAACGAGATCCTGCGAGTCAACGCCGAGGACCTGACCGTGACGGTGCAGGCCGGCGTCAGCCGCAATCAGCTGAACAACGAGATCCGCCACAGCGGCCTGTTCTTCCCGATCGACCCCGGCGCCGATGCCTCGCTGGGTGGCATGGCGGCGACGCGGGCCAGCGGCACGAACGCGGTGCGCTACGGCACGATGCGCGAAAACGTCCTGGGGCTGACGGTGGTGACGCCGCAGGGCGAGATCATCCGCACCGGCTCGCGCGCCCGCAAGAGCAGCGCCGGCTATGACCTGACGCGCCTGTTCGTCGGCAGCGAGGGCACGCTGGGCGTGATCACCGAAGTCAGCCTGCGCATCTACCCGCTGCCCGAGGCGCTGTCGGCGGCGATCTGCTTCTTCCCCAGCATTGATGCGGCGGTGCAGACCACGATACAGATCATCCAGATGGGTGTGCCGATCGCGCGCTGCGAGCTGCTGGACGCGCATTCGGTGCGGGCCGTCAATCTGCACGACAAGCTGGGCCTGCGCGAGGCGCCGATGCTGCTGATGGAGTTCCACGGCTCGCAGGCCGGCGTGGCCGAGCAGGCCGAGACCGTGCAGGAGATCGCCCGCGAGTTTGGCGGCGAGGACTTTGAATGGGCGACCACACCCGAGGCCCGTACCAAGCTCTGGACCGCGCGCCACCACGCCTATCTATCGGCGCTGCAGACCAAGCCCGGCTGCCGCTGTGTCACGACCGACACCTGCGTGCCGATCTCGCGCCTGGCCGAGAGCATCAACGAATCGGTGCGCGAGGTTGAGGAGGCCGGTCTGCCTTACTTCATCGTCGGCCATGTCGGCGACGGCAACTTCCATCTCGGCTACCTGATCGACCCCGCGATCCCGTCCGAGCGCGAGACCGCCGAGCGTCTCAGCGCCCAGATGGTGCAGCGCGCGCTGCGCCTGGAGGGCACCTGCACCGGCGAGCACGGCATCGGCCTGCACAAGCAGGGCTTTCTGGTCGAGGAGGCGGGCGAGGGCGCGGTCGCCGTGATGCGCCAACTGAAGTTGGCGCTGGATCCGCGCAACATCATGAATCCCGGCAAGATCTTCGCGCTGTGACAGCGCCGCGCGTCAGCGAAGCGTTTTCGAGTATGGGTGTGCTTTGAACGCGGCCTCGACCGAGGCCTCGATCACCTCGTAAAGTGGTTTGATCAGCGGACGCAAGCCGGCGACCACCTTGCTGGAACTCAGCACCGAGGGTACCCGTGTGCCTCGGTGTTCGATAGCGCCACCAATATGGCGGATATCGAAACCTATGCGTGTGAAGTGGCTGGCCAAGCGCGGCTCGGTCAGCACGAAGACATGCTCGATACCGAGGTGACGCGCGATCGCTGCTGCGCCGAGATAGAGGCTCACCGGGATGAAGGGGAAGCGAGGGACGCCCCCCCGCGATTCAAAGTCTTCCTCGCTGACCGTTACGGGGTTGCCGGCCTCGCCTTTGCGCTGTCTGAAGGTGTTCACCACCGCCAACCGTGACACCTCGCCAATGGTGTGGCGTGGCAATAGCGCGGGATCGACCAGGCTGCGGTCGATCACGTCCTTGCAGCTCTTTTCAAACGGTAGCGGATCCTCGGGCGCCTCGGGCTGTGTCAATATCAGTCGGGTGCAACCGACAGCTTCGCCACTATCTCGGCGGCGCAGCAGGCAGTGCACGGAGTGCGCATCAAAGGCGTCGGTCTCCATACCGTCCTCGCGCACCGGCTCCCAGCCAAGATCCCGGCAATACACATCGTGCCGGACGCGATAGACCTGCTCGATGCTGGCTGGGTCCAGGGCGGGCGTCAGCACAAACATCTCGCTGAAGGTTCCGCCAAGATTTCTGCGATCAGATGACGGGTTCATGGCTGCGCCTCCCGGGCTGTTTTGGCAGGAGTTTAGGGCGAACGGGCGTAGGCAGGGCAGAAATCCCGGCAAACAAGAAAGCAGGGACAGGACCTTGTCTCGAATCAATGCTCGGGGGCGGGCACGCTCCAGCGCTTGGTGATATCGCCCTTGTCGTTGGCGCTCTCCATATGGACGCCGAAACCCCACAGCCGCGCCACATGCTTGAGCACCTCCTGCGCACTCTCATGCAGGGGCCGGTTCTGATGCTGGGTGTGGCGCAGGGTCAGTGAGCGGTCGCCGCGCAGATTGACGTTCCAGACCTGGATATTGGGCTCGCGGGTGCTGAGGTCGTACTGGCGCGACAAGGCCTCGCGCACATGCTGGTAGCCGGCCTCGTCGTGGATGGCCGAGATCTCGTACTCGCGCTGCGCGGCATCATCGACGATGGAGAACAGCCGGAACTCGCGCATCAGATGCGGGCTCAGGTACTGGCCGATGAAGCTCTCATCCTTGAAGTTGCGCATCGCATGGTCCAGCGTCGGCAACCAGTCGGCACCGGCCAGGTCTGGGAACCAGCGGCGGTCCTCGTCGGTGGGCTTCTCGCAGATGCGCTTGATGTCGGTGTACATCGCGAAGCCCAGCGCATAGGGGTTCAGATTGGCCATGGGTTGCTGGGCCACGACATTGGTGTGGGACTTGAGCCACTCGATCATCATGCCGTCGCTGAGATAGCCATCGTCATACATCTGGTTCAGCAACCGGTGGTGCCAGAAGGTGGCCCAGCCCTCGTTCATCACCTGGGTCTGGCGCTGCGGGTAGAAGTACTGCGCGATCTTGCGCACGATGCGCACGATTTCCCGCTGCCAGGGTTCCAGCAGCGGCGCATTCTTCTCGATGAAGTACAGCAGGTTCTCCTGCGGCTCCTCGGGAAAGCGGCGCGCCTCCTTCTCCTCCTCGGCCTTGTCGGCCCGGCGCGGCAAGGTGCGCCAGAGGTCGTTGATCTGCTGCTGGGCATAGGCTTCGCGGTCGTGCAGACGGGCGCGCTCCTGGGCCAGCGAGAGTTTGGCCGGGCGGCGGTAGCGGTCGACGCCGTGGTTCATCAGCGCATGGCAGGAGTCCAGCGTCTGTTCGACCGCGTCCAGGCCATGGCGCTCCTCGCATTCGGCAACGAAGTTCTTCGCATAGACCAGGTAGTCGATGATGGACGAGGCATCGGTCCACATGCGAAACAGGTAGTTGCCCTTGAAGAAGCTGTTGTGGCCGTAGCAGGCGTGGGCGATCACCAGGGCCTGCATGGCCAGGGTGTTCTCCTCCATCAGATAGGCGATGCAGGGGTCGGAGTTGATGACGATCTCGTAGGCCAGGCCCATCTGGCCGCGCGAGTAGTTGCGTTCGGTCGCGATGAACTCCTTGCCATAGCTCCAGTGCCGGTAGTTGACCGGCATGCCGACCGAGGCATAGGCGTCCATCATCTGCTCGGAGCTGATGACCTCCAGCTGATTGGGATAGGTGTCCAGGCCGTAGCGCTCGGCCGTGGCCCGTATCACGTCGTGATAGTCCTCGATCAGGCCGAAGGTCCAGTCGCTGGGCGAGGGCAGGGGCGCGCCGGGACGCTGCTTCAGCGGCAGCATCTGCCGCAGCGGCTCGCGGTGGCGGCGCCCGCCGTACTCGTGCTTGTCGGGGGCGATGCCGATATGGCGGCGGTTCTCGATCACGCTCATTTGCTGGCCCCTTCCTTCTTGAACAGCTCGCGGAAGACCGGGTAGATCTGCGAGGCCTCGACGGCCTTGCGCATCGCGAAGTGACCGACCTCGTCGCTGAGCTTGGCGTACTCCTCCCAGAGGTTCTGCTCGGCCTCGGCCACCTGCACATAGGCGAAGTAGCGGCACAGCGGCAGGATCTTGTCGGCCAGCAGCTCGCGGCAACGCCCGCTGTCATGGTGCCAGTTGTCGCCGTCGCTGGCCTGGGCGCCGTAGATATTCCATTCGCTGCGCGGATAACGCTCGCGGATGATCTCTTCCATCAGCACCAGAGCGCTGGAGACCACGGTGCCGCCGGTCTCGGTGGCGTGGAAGAAGTTCTGCTCGTCGACCTCCTGGGCCTGGGTGTGGTGGCGGATGAAGACCACCTCGATCTTCTCGTAGTGCCGGGTCAGGAACAGATAGAGCAGGATGAAGAAGCGCTTGGCCAGGTCCTTGCGGCTCTCGTCCATCGAGCCGCTGACATCCATCAGGCAGAACATCACGGCCCGGCTGGTCGGCACCGGCACCCGCACGCGGTTGCGAAAGCGCAGATCGATCGGGTCGAGAAAGGGAATGGCCTTGATGCGCTGGCGCAGGAACAGGATGCGGGCCTCGGTCTCCTGCAGCGCGGCCTGGACGTCGGGCTTGCGCGCATCCTCGCGGTGCAGCAGGTCCAGGCGTTCCTCCAGCTCGTGCAGCTCGCGGCGCTTGCTGGTGCCCAGCGCGATGCGCCGGCCCAAGGCGCCGCGCATTGAGCGCACCACATGCAGATTGGTCGGCGTGCCGTCCGAGACATAGCCGGCACGGTGGCTTTTGTATTCCGGCGTGTCGGCCAGCTGGGTGCGTTCCAGATTGGGCAGGGCCAGGTCGTCGAAGAAGACCTGCATGAACTCCTCGCGGCTGAGGTGGAAGACGAAGTCGTCCTCGCCTTCGCCCGAGTCGCTGGCCTTGCCGCCGCCCTGGCCACCGCCGCCACCGGGCGGTTTGGCGATGCGGTCACCACGCACATGCTCGGTATTGCCGGGCCGCACCACCTCGCGCACGCCGCCCTCGCCATGGCCGAACACCGGCTCGCTGAGGTCCTTCTTCGGGATGCGCACCTCTTCGCCGCGCTCCATATCGCGGATGCCGCGGCCGTCGACGGCCCGCTTCACCGCCTCGCGGATCTGCTCCTTGTGGCGGCGCAAAAAGCGCTCGCGGTTGCCTATCGACTTGTTTTTCCCTGACAGCCTGCGATCGATGATTTGTTGAAGCATCGGGGCTCCTCAGATCATGAGCTCT
Organism: Paucibacter sp. XJ19-41; assembly: GCF_028462495.1. NCBI lineage: Bacteria > Pseudomonadati > Pseudomonadota > Betaproteobacteria > Burkholderiales > Sphaerotilaceae > Roseateles > Paucibacter sp. XJ19-41. The sequence continues at coordinate 20,450 of NZ_JAQOWX010000027.1, read as the reverse complement.
TGCGGACTCTGAGATACCACTCGCACAGCAAACGCACCTGCTTGGCCGTGTAGCCCTTGTCCACCATGCGCTGGACGAAGTTCTCATGCTTCTTGGCCTCGTCAGCGCTGGCCTTGGCATTGAAGCTGATCACCGGCAGCAGCTCCTCGGTGTTCGAGAACATCTTCTTCTCGATCACGGTGCGCAGCTTCTCGTAGCTGGTCCAGGCCGGGTTCTTGCCGGCATTGTTGGCGCGCGCGCGCAGCACGAAGTTGACGATCTCGTTTCGGAAGTCCTTGGGGTTGCTGATACCGGCCGGCTTCTCGATCTTCTCCAGCTCGCCGTTCAGCGCCGAGCGATCAAACACCTCGCCGGTGTCGGTATCGCGGTACTCCTGGTCCTGGATCCAGTAGTCGGCGTAGGTGACGTAGCGGTCGAAGATGTTCTGGCCGTACTCGCTATAGCTTTCCAGATAGGCGGTCTGGATTTCCTTGCCGATGAACTCGGCATAACGCGGCGCCAGCAGCTCCTTGATGAAGCCGACGTACTTCTGCTCGGTCTCGGCCGGGAACTGCTCGCGCTCGATCTGCTGCTCCAGCACATACATCAGGTGCACCGGATTGGCCGCCACCTCGGCGCTGTCGAAGTTGAAGACCTTGGAGATGATCTTGTAGGCGAAGCGGGTCGAGACGCCACTCATGCCTTCGTCGACGCCGGCGTAGTCGCGATACTCCTGATAGCTCTTGGCGCGCGGGTCGGTGTCCTTCAGGTTGTCACCGTCGTAGACCTGCATCTTCGAATACAGCGAGGAGTTTTCCGGCTCCTTCAGCCGCGTCAGGATCGCGAACTGGCTCATCATCTTCAAGGTGCCGGGCGCGCACTTGGCCTCGGCCAGCGAGGAGCCGCGGATCAGCTTCTCGTAGATCTTGACCTCTTCGCTGACGCGCAGGCAGTAGGGCACCTTGACGATGTAGATGCGGTCGAGGAAGGCCTCGTTGTTCTTGTTGTTGCGGAAGGTCTTCCACTCGCTCTCATTGCTGTGGGCCAGCACGATGCCGTCGAAGGGAATCGCGCCAAAGCCCTCGGTGCCCTTGAAGTTGCCCTCCTGGGTGGCGGTCAGCAGCGGGTGCAGCACCTTGATCGGCGCCTTGAACATCTCGACGAACTCCAGCAGGCCCTGGTTGGCCAGGCACAGGCCGCCGGAATAGCTGTAGGCATCGGGATCATCCTGCGCATAGGTCTCGAGCTTGCGGATGTCGACCTTGCCGACCAGCGAGCTGATGTCCTGGTTGTTCTCATCGCCCGGCTCGGTCTTGGCCACGCCGACCTGCTTGAGCACGCTGGGATAGCGCTTGACCACCTTGAAGCGGCGGATGTCGCCGCCAAACTCCTCAAGCCGCTTGACGGCCCAGGGGCTCATCACGCGGTTCAGGTAGCGCAGCGGGATGCCGTATTCCTTCTCCAGCAGCGGGCCGTCCTCGGCCGCATTGAACAGGCCCAGCGGCGACTCGTTGACCGGTGAGCCGGCCAGCGCGTAGAAGGGCACCTGTTCCATCAGGTACTTGAGGCGTTCGGCGATCGAGCTCTTGCCGCCGCCGACCGGGCCCAGCAGATAGAGGATCTGCTTCTTTTCTTCGAGCCCCTGCGCGGCGTGGCGGAAGTAGCTGACCACCTGCTCGATCGCGTCCTCCATGCCGTAGAACTCGGCGAAGGCGGGATAGATCTTGATGGTCTTGTTCGCAAAGATGCGTGACAGCCGCGTGTCGTTGCGGGTGTCCACCATCTGCGGCTCGCCGATGGCCTGCAGCATGCGTTCGGCTGCGGTGGCGTAGGCGAGGGGATTGCGTTTGCACTCGGCCAGATACTCTTCGAGAGAGATCTCTTCAACCCTTGTGCGTTCGTAGCGAGCGGCGAAGCTGCTGATCACGTCCATGCTGACCTCCTGTGTCGGGGTGAGACGGCGCGGGTCATGGGCTACCCGGCGTCGTCTGGGAAGTTCTGATGGCGCCCCTAAATCTGGGCCGAGGCGTCATCAGAGCTTTCCGAGGTTCAGCGTGATCTCTTCAACTCTAGCTTCGTTCAAGGCCGAGGCCTTGAATGCAGGATAAGCCCTGTCTTAGTCCTTCAACACGTCGAATGCTCCCTGCGTTGACACCATGCTACGCCCTTCTGTGATTTTTCGTGCAAGGCAAGACCTGACCCCCTGTGCCGACCCCCCGAAAGCGGTGGAAGGGCTGCGAATATCAATATGCATAGGGCGTGCCAGCTTTGTCCGCGACCATCAAAAAAGCCGTGAACGAGTCACGGCTTTGCGCGGCTTTACCTGCCAACTTACTGCGGGCCGCGCAGCCGGTCGATCAGCCCGTTGAGTTCGTCCAGCGAGCCGAACTGGATCGACACCTCGCCCTGCTCGCCGCGCTTGGTGCGCTTCTTGACGCGCACCTCGACCTGGGCCGTCAACAAATCCGACAGCTCTTCCTCCAGGCGCAGCAGGTCGCGGCTCTTGTCGTTCTTGACGCGCAGCAAGGGCGACTGGCGGCCCGCGCCCTGATGGCGCGCGACCAGCTTCTCGGCTTCGCGCACGCTGAGCTTCTTGGCGGCGATCTCGGTGGCCGTGGTGATCTGGTGGGCGCCATCCAGCGGCAGCAGCGCACGGGCATGGCCCATGTCCAGATCACCGGCCATCAGCATGTTCTGCACCGGCTCGGCCAGCTGCAGCAGGCGCAGCAGATTGCTGGCGGCGCTGCGCGAGCGGCCCACCGCTTGGGCGGCCTGCTCGTGGGTCAGGCCGAACTCCTCGGTCAGGCGCTTCAGGCCTTGCGCTTCTTCCAGCGGGTTCAGGTCCTCGCGCTGGATGTTCTCGATCAGGGCCATCGCGGCCGCGGCCTCGTCGGGCACGGTCTTGACCAGCACCGGCACCTCGCGCAGCCCCGCCAGCTTGGCGGCGCGGAAGCGCCGTTCGCCGGCGATGATCTCGTAGCGGGCCTCGCCGTCCTTGGAGGCCTCGGCGCTGATGGGGCGCACGAGGATGGGCTGCATGATGCCCTGGCCCTTGATGCTCTCGGCCAGCTCGTACAGCGAGCCCTCGTCCATGCGGGTGCGCGGCTGGTATTTGCCGGCCTGCATCAGCTCCAGGCGCAGGCTGCTGGGTTCGCCGTCGCGGGCGGCGGCGCCAGCGTTCTCGCTGACTTTGGGGCCCAGCAGGGCCTCCAGGCCCATGCCGAGGCCTTTGGGTTTTTTCGTGACCATAGGGGCGGATTGTCGCTTATGACCTCAGAGAGGCCAGCAAGGCCTGACCCTCGGGCCAGTCGCCCAGGGCGGATTCGCTGTTCAGATGGCCGCGCGGGCCGGCGATCACCAGCTCGGCCCCCCAGTCGGCCGCCATCTGGCTGGCGCGTGCCGGATCGCAGTAGGGGTCGTCGCTGCTGACCACGGCGATGGCCTTGAAGGGCAGGCGCGGGCGGCGGATGGGCCGCCAGTTGTGCAGCTGCGGCGGCATGTGCTCGGCCTCGGTATCGGGTGGCGCCACCAGCAGAGCGCCGGTGACCCGAGCCGTGTGCTGCGAGTGTTCGGCCCAGGCCGCAACGAGCTGGCAGCCCAGCGAGTGTGCGATCAGCAGGGCGGGGCGCGGATCGGCCAGCAGCACCTCGTCCAGTCGGGCCATCCAGTCGCCACGCCGCGGCCATTGCCAGTCGGCCTGCTCGACTCGCTGGTAGCCGAACTGCCGCTCCCAGCGGCTTTGCCAGTGATCAGGGTCGGAGTTCAGCCAACCGGGCAACAACAACACGCGTTCGTCAGACATCGTCATGCTTTATGCTTCGCTTCCTTTGTTGCTCATTGTGCTGGAGATGTCATGACGTACGCGGTGTTTGTCGATGGTCAAGAGGGCACGACCGGCCTGCGCATTCATGAGTATCTGGCCGCACGTCGAGACATCGAGGTGCTGCGCATCGATGCCGACAAGCGCAAGGACCCGGCCGAGCGCGCCCGCCTGCTGAACGCGGCCGACGTCGCCTTCCTGTGCCTGCCCGATGTGGCTTCGCGCGAGGCGGCCGCGATGATCAGCAACCCCAACACCTGCCTGATCGACGCCAGCACCGCGCACCGCACCGTGCCCGGCTGGGCCTTCGGTCTGCCCGAGCTGGCCCGCGAGCAGCGCGCCAAGATCCGCGCCGCCAAGCGCATCGCCAATCCCGGCTGCCATGCCAGCGCCTTCATCCTGGCGCTGCGTCCGCTGGTCGATGCCGGCCTGCTGCCGGCCGACGCCCTGGTGTCGGCGACCTCGATCACCGGCTATTCGGGTGGCGGCAAATCGATGATTGCGCAGTACGAGGCCGGCGGCGACGCCAAGCTGGATTCGCCGCGCCCCTATGCGCTGGGCCTGGCCCACAAGCATCTGCCCGAGATGATGGCGCATACGGGGTTGAAGACCGCACCGGTCTTCATGCCCATTGTCGGCAAGTTCTACAAGGGCCTGGCCGTGACCGTGCCCCTGCATCTGAGCCAGCTGCGCGCCGGTGCGAAGGCAGAGGACATCCAGCAGGCGCTGGCGGCCCATTACGAAGGCGAGCGCTTCATCCGCGTGATGCCGCTGCGCGATGCGGCGACCTTGGAAGCAGGCTTCTTCGATGTGCAGGCCTGCAATGACACGAACCGGGTCGACCTGTTCGTGTTCGGCTCCGACACGCAGGTGCTGGTGATGGCCCGCCTGGACAACCTGGGCAAGGGCGCCAGCGGCGCCGCCGTGCAGGCGATGAATGTGCATCTGGGCCTGGACGAAGGCCTGGGCCTCTGATGAGCGCAACGCGGCAGTGGCGTCGCGATGACGCCGTGCCGCAATCGGCGCTGGAGGCGATCCGTGACGGCGTGATCAGCCATGGCCGCCAGCAGGCCCAGGGCAGCGATGCGGCCGATATTGCCTGTGCGCTGTACGAAGGCGAGGAGCTGATCGCTGGTGCCTGGGGCCGTACCGAGTTCCAGCGCCTCTATGTCAGCTATCTGTGGGTCCGCGATGCTGATCGCGGCCAGGGCTTGGGTGGCGACTGCCTGCGCCAGCTGGAGGCTCAGGCCTTGCGTCGCGGCTGCGTGGATGCCTTGATCGAGACCCTGCTGGACGAGGTGGCCGAGATCTACGAACGCCTCGGCTATGCCTGCATCGCCCATGTCCACGACTTTGTGCCCGGTTTCACGCGCCACACCTTGCTGAAGGTCTGGAAGCCGCGCGACTGAGCCGCGCTCGTACTCAGTCCACGGCGGCCAGGTTGTCGCTGCGGTAGTGGTAGCGGTAGGCGAAGCGAAATCCCAGGCGCGCGTACAGGCGCTTGGCGACCTCGTTGTCGCTGCCGACCTGCAGATAGGCCTGCGTTGCGCCCTGGGCCTTGGCGGCCTGCAGCAAGGCGCTGCACAGCTGCTGGGCATGCCCCTGGCCGCGCTGCTCGGGCGGCGTGAAGATGTCGTAGAGGCCGACGATATCGCCCTCGCGGACGAATTGCCCGCAGGCCAGCAACTGCCCCGCGCCGCTCTGCAGCACAAAGCCCTGATAAGGCACAGCAGCGGCCTGCATGCGCTCGGCATGGGCAGCGATCGCGCCGGCACTGGAGCCGCGCAGCTCGCCAACAATCTGCGCGTAGCGCGGTGCATCGACGGCTTGCAGCCGCTGATGGACGGCCGGCAGCTCATCGAGCTGAGGGCGCACCATCACATCGGCCGGATCAAAGTCGAACCAGCCCTTGGCTGCCAGCTGGGCGTCCAGATCGGCCGGCTGACTGAAGGGGGTGATGCGCACGATCAGCGGCAGCTGGGCCGCATCGAAGGCCTGCCGGCACCGGTCCAGCAGGTGCTCCAGCGCGGTGCTGCCGGCGCTCAAGGCATTGACGCAGCGCGAGCGCTTGGCCTTGCCCGGCGACAGGCGGATCAGCCAACCGTCGACCTGGGCTTGCTGGGGCGGGGCGCTGGCATTGAGGCCGGCCTCTTCGGCGCGACGCGCCAGTGCTTCGAGCCCCATCACATCGCCCCCACGCGGCGCACCATCTCCCGGGCGAACTCGACAAAGGCCTGCGCGCCCTTGGAGGCCGGGTCGAACACCACGCCCGGCAGACCGTAGCTGGGCGCTTCGGCCAGGCGCACATTGCGGGGGATCACGCTGTCAAAGACCTTGTCGCCGAAGTGGCTCTTCAGCTGCTCGCTGACCTGCTGCTGCAAGGTGATGCGCGGGTCGAACATCACCCGCAGCAGGCCGATGATCTGCAGGTCCGGGTTCAGATTGGCATGGACCTGCTTGATCGTGTTGACCAGGTCGGACAAGCCCTCCAGTGCGAAGTACTCGCACTGCATCGGCACGACCACGCCATGGGCCGAGCACAGACCATTCAGCGTCAGCATCGACAGCGAGGGCGGGCAGTCGATCAGCACGAAGTCGTAGTCGTCCTTGGCGGCGGCCAGCGCACCCTTGAGGCGGCGCTCGCGGCGTTCCAGCTCGACCAGTTCGACCTCGGCGCCGGCCAGCTCGCGATTGGCACCCAGCACGTCATAGCCGACCTTGTCATTGCGCTGCTTGGCCTCGGCGATGCTGGCCGACTCCAGCAAGACGTCATAGACGCTCAGCTCCAGTGCGCGCTTGTCGATGCCCGAGCCCATCGTGGCATTGCCCTGCGGGTCCAGGTCGACGACCAGCACCCGCTGGCCGACCTGGGCAAGACCGGCCGCGAGGTTGACCGTCGTGGTGGTCTTGCCGACCCCCCCTTTTTGATTGGCAATGCAGAAGATTTTGGCCATGGTCTAGTTTTTCTCAGCAGGCAGCGATGGTAGCCCGGATGGGCGGGGCAAAAGCCCGGATCAGGCCCTGGGCTTGATCCAGATGAGACAGCGCTGGGCATCGAGCCCGGGAACCTGCAGTTGTTCCACGTGAAACACATCCAGATCGGAGGGCAGGGCGGCCAGCTCCTCGGCAGGATGCTGCCCCTTCATCGCCAACCATATCGCCCCGGATTCGGCGCCCGGCTTGGCGAAACCTTCGGTTTTCAGGTGCTGACGGGTCAAGGTCGTGAAGTCCAGCAGTGAGGCAAAGGCGCGCGAGGTGATCAGGTCGAAGGGCGCGGTGTCCAACGCCTCGACACGCGAATGCTCGCCATGCAGATTCGGCAGGCTGATCTCAGCCGCGACCTGCTTGATGAAAGTGGCCTTCTTGGCGACGGCATCGACGCAGGTGACGTCGATGGAAGGGTCGCAGATCGCCACCACCACACCAGGCAGGCCGCCGCCGCTGCCCACATCCATCATGCGTAGCGGTTGGCCTTTGGCATGGCGTCGCAGCGCTGGGATGAGGCTGAGGCTGTCCACCAGATGCTGGGTCAGCATGGCCTGGGGTTCGCGCACCGCAGTCAGGTTGTAGACCTTGTTCCACTTCTGTATCAGCGCCAGATAGTCCAGCAGCTGATCGAGTTGCGTCTCGGTGAGCGCCAGGCCCAGTTCGGCGGCGGCACCGGCCAGCGCCGGCTTCATGTCATGCGGCATCAACGAATCCCTTGAATCGACCTTTTTTCAGATGGACCAGCAGCAGCGAGATCGCCGCTGGCGTCACGCCCGAGATGCGCGAGGCCTGGCCCAGGGTCTCGGGCTGGTGCTTGCTGAGCTTCTGGCGCACCTCGAAGGAGAGGGCCTGGACCTGGCCATAGTCCAGTTCCGCCGGCAGCCTCAGGTTCTCGAAGTGGGCCGCGCGGGCAACGTCCTCGACCTGCTTGTTGATGTAGCCCGCGTACTTGACGCTTGTCTCGATCTGCTCGATCACGGCATCGGCCATCGTCGTACCCAGCTCACTGCTCAGTGTTTCACGTGAAACACCCGCTTCAGGCCGTGCGATCGACGCGACTTCGACCAGTGTGTCGAACACCACGCCGGGTCGGCGCAACAGGTCGATGAAGTTGTACTCGCGCTCCAGAGTCTTGCCAACCAGGCGCTCGGCATCGGCTGCCGGCAGGATGCTGGGGTGGACCCAGGTCGACTTCAGCCTCTCTGTTTCACGTGAAACAGCATCGCGCTTGCGGTTGAAGGCTTCCCAGCGTGCATCGTCGACCAGGCCCAGCTCACGGCCGGCCTCGGTCAGTCGCATATCGGCGTTGTCCTCGCGCAGCTGCAGCCGGAACTCGGCGCGGCTGGTGAACATACGATAGGGCTCGGTCACGCCCTTGGTGATCAGGTCGTCGACCAGTACCCCCAGGTAGGCCTGCTCGCGGCCAGGCAACCAGGGGCCGCTGTCCTTGACCTGCAGCGCGGCGTTCAGCCCGGCGAACAGGCCTTGGGCCGCCGCTTCCTCATAGCCGGTCGTGCCATTGATCTGGCCGGCGAAGAACAGGCCCTGGATCGCGCGGGTCTCGAAGCTGCTCTTCAGCTCGCGCGGGTCAAAGTAGTCGTACTCGATCGCATAGCCGGGGCGCAGGATGTGCGCGTTCTCCAGGCCGGGAATCGATTGCACGGCGGCCAGCTGGATGTCGAAGGGCAGGGAGGTCGAGATGCCATTCGGGTAGAACTCGTGTGTCGTCAGGCCCTCGGGTTCCAGGAAGATCTGGTGGCTGTCCTTGTCGGCGAAGCGGTTGACCTTGTCCTCGATCGAGGGGCAGTAGCGCGGGCCGACACCTTCGATGACGCCGGTGAACATCGGACTGCGCTCAAAGCCGGAGCGGATGATCTCGTGGGTGCGTGCCGAGGTGTGGGTGATCCAGCAGGGCACCTGCTGCGGGTGCTGGTCCGCCGAGCCCATAAAGCTGAACACCGGCACCGGATCCAGATCGCCGGGCTGTTCCTCGCATTTGGAGAAATCGATCGAACGACCGTCGATGCGCGGCGGAGTGCCGGTCTTCAGCCGGCCCTGCGGCAGCTTCAGCTCCTTGAGTCGGCCCGATAGCGAGACTGCCGGTGGATCGCCGGCACGTCCGGCGCTGTAGTTCTGCAGACCCACATGGATGCGGCCGTCCAGGAAGGTGCCGGCCGTCAGCACGACGGCGCGGGCGCGGAACTGCAGGCCGATCTGGGTGACGGCGCCGACGACGCGATCACCCTCGACCATCAAGTCGTCGACCGCTTGCTGGAACAGCCACAGATTCGGCTGGTTCTCGAGCCGGCGCCGGATTGCGGCCTTGTAGAGCACGCGGTCGGCCTGGGCGCGGGTGGCGCGCACGGCCGGGCCCTTGGAGCCGTTGAGGATGCGGAACTGGATGCCGCCCTCATCGGTGGCCGCCGCCATCGCACCGCCCAGCGCGTCGACCTCCTTGACCAGATGGCCTTTGCCGATGCCGCCGATCGAGGGGTTGCAGCTCATCTGGCCCAGGGTCTCGATATTGTGGGTCAGCAGCAGGGTCTTGACGCCCATGCGGGCGGCGGCCAGCGCTGCCTCGGTGCCGGCATGGCCGCCGCCGACCACGATGACGTCGAATTCCTTGGGGTAGAGCATGGGAAGTGCCTCGATCAGGCGCCGAAAATGCCGGCGCGGGCAAACCCTGAATTTTACCGGGGGGCTGTGGATAAGTCACGGCTGGGGGCTGCAAGGGCCGCGACAATATCGCGATGAAGTGCCGAGACCATTGCGCCGCCTGCTGTATCGCGCCGTCGATCAGCTCGCCCATACCCGGGATGCCGCAGGGCAAGCCGGCCGGTGTGCGCTGCATCCAGCTCGACGAGCAGGACGCTTGCAAGATCTTTGGCCGGCCCGAGCGCCCGGCCGTCTGTGGCTCGCTGCAGCCCAGCGAGATGATGTGTGGCGAAACGCGCGAACAGGCCATGCGCTGGCTCGGTTGGATGGAGCGCGAGACAGCGCCTTGACAGGCGGCAGGCCTAGACTGGCTCCACAACAACGATGGAGACAAGCCCATGCCCGTAGATCGCCGCCTTATTCTTCAATCCGGCCTGGCCGGTGCCGCCGGCCTGGTGGGCCTGCCGGCTGCCGCACAGGCCGGCCCCTGGCCGAGCCGCTCGGTGCGTCTGGTCGTGCCCTTCGCACCGGGGGGCAGCAGCGAGATCGTCGCCCGCGCCACCGCCTTCGAGCTCAGCAAGACCCTGGGCCAGACCGTCTATGTCGAGAACAAGCCCGGCGGCGGCGGCAATATCGCAATGGGCGAGGTGGCCCGCGCCGATGACCAGCACACGCTGATACTGGGTCATATCGGCACCTTGGCGGTGAACCCTTTCATCTACGACAAGCTGCCCTTCGACACCAACAAGGACTTCAAGCCGGTGACCCTGTTGGCCAAGGTGCCCAGCCTCTATGTGGTCCATCCGGATGTGCCGGCCAAGGACCTGAAAGAGTTCGTTGCGCTGGCCCGCAGCAAACCTGGCAAGCTCAACTACGGCTCGGCCGGCAATGGCAGCGCCGGCCACCTGGCCTTCGAATACCTGAAGATGACCGGCAATCTCTTCATCCTGCACGTGCCTTACCGCGGCACCGGCCCGCAGCTGACCGATCTGCTGGCCGGCCGGCTGGATGCGGCGGCCGTCGGTGCGCCGGCCATCCTGCAATTCATCAAGACCGGCAAGCTGCGCTGCATCGCCACCGGTTCCAAGGAGCGCCTGCCCCAGCTGCCCGATGTGCCGACCGTGGCGGAACAGGGCTTCCCGGGCTTCGAGATGACGCAGTGGTACGGGCTGAACGCACCGGCTGCTATGGCGCAGGCCCATATCGACAAGCTGGCGGTCGAGGCCGTCAAGGCGATCCGCTCGGTCAGCGCCAGGGAGCGCCTGGCCACCGATGCCGCCGAGCCGGTGGGCAACACCCCTGCTCAGTTCGGCAGTTTTATCGCCCAGGAGCAGCAGCGCTGGAAGGCCGTGATCGCCCGCGCCAAGATCAAGCCCGATTGAGGCCGGAGAACCGAGTCAGACGCGGCAGGTGCTGGGCGATGCGGTCCCAGTGCTTGTCGTGGAAGTAGTGCATCACGGTGTTGACCATCGGTTCGACAAAGGTCACGGCACCGGCGATCGCGACATCGCCGGTCAGCGCATAGGTGACGCCGAAGGCGGTGCCCAGGTGCAGGATGCCGAAGCTGGCGGTTTTGGCCATGGTGTCACTCCTATCGATATCGAAAATCAGATAGGAGAATGCTAATGATTCCCATCTGGGCCGGCCAGTTGAATCTGGCCATCGTGGCGATAGCCCCCCCCTCGGGGGACCTCGCGCGAAGCGACAGGTCTAGGGGCGCGATCAGGCCTGGGCGCCTGGTGGCGGCACGCTGCGCAAATCCTGCGCGACCCGGCCCTGCTGCAAGGTGATGACGCGCTGCGCCGCCGCAATCGTCTCCGGCCGGTGTGCGATCACGATGCGGGTCAGCGGCAGCTGGCGCAGCGAGGCATTGACCTGGCGCTCGCGCTCCACGTCCAGTGCGCTGGTGGCCTCGTCGAGGACGAGGAAGGCCGGTTTCTTGTACAGCGCGCGCGCCAGCAACACGCGCTGGCGCTGGCCGCCGGACAGGCTGGAGCCCATATCGCCGATCAGGCTTTCATAGGCCATCGGCATCGCGACGATGTCCTCGTGCACGCAGGCCAGCACCGCGCAGCGCTCGATCCAGGCGGCATCGGCCTCGGGGTCGAAGAAGGAGATGTTGTCGGCAATGCTGCCGGCAAACAGCTGGTCGTCCTGCATCACCGTGCCGATGCGCGCGCGCCAGTCTTGCAGGCCGATCTGCGACAGCGCCTGCTGGCCGAGCCGGATCTCGCCCGATTGCGGCGCATGGATGCCCAGCATCAGCTTCAGCAAGGTGGTCTTGCCGCAGCCCGAGGGGCCGACGATGGCCACCGACTCGCCGGCCTCGATGCGCAGGCTGCAGCCGGAGATCACCTCGGGCTCGCCGTCGGCATAGCGGAACGACACCTCGCGCAGCTCCAGCGCTGCCGCCTGCTCGACCGGGCGGGGCAGGGCGGGGGCCTCGTTCGGCTCGGGCGCCGTCAGCACGATATCGGCCAGGCGCTCGCCCTGCAGGCCCAGCATCTTCAGGCTCACCGCCTTGTCGATCAGCGCGCTGATGCGCAGGCTGAACTGTTCCTTGTAGGCCATGAATGCGAACAGCATGCCCACCGACAGCTGCCGGTCCAGCACCAGCAGGGCGCCCAGCCAGATGATGATGACGCGCTCGAGCCCGAACAGCAGCTTGTTGGCCACGCCCATGCCAAGCTCCAGCCGGTGCGTGCCGAGCTGGGCGTTCATGGTCTCGACCACCAGATTGGCAAAGCGCGCGCTGCGGTCGGCCTGGGCATTGAAGAGCTTGACGGCCTGGGCCCCGCGCAGTGATTCCAGGAAGTGGCTGGTCTGCCGCGCCTCGTGCACCAGGGCCTCCTCCGAGGCCAGCCGCAGCGGCCGGAAATAGACCCAGCGCAGCAGGCCGTAGGCCAGCACGGCGGCCAGCGCCACCAGGGCCAGGCGCGGGCTGTAGATCCACATCATCACCAGCGTGATCAGCACCATCAGCCCGTCCAGCAGGGCCTCGATGAAGTGGGTGGTCAGCGTCTGCTGCATCTGCTGCACGCTGCCGAAGCGCGACAGGATGTCGCCCAGATGGCGCTTCTCGAACCAGGCCAGCGGCAGGCGCAGCAGATGGGTGAACACATTGCTGAGCCACTGCAGGTTCAGGCTGGCCGAGAGCTGCAGCACGGCCCAGGAGCGCAGCGCACCGATGCCCACCTGCAGCAGCACCAAGAGACCGAAGCCCAGGCCCAGGGTCACCAGCAGGTCGTGGTCGGCGCTGACCAGCACCCCGTCCACCACCCATTGCATGAAGAAGGGCGACAGCAGCACCAGCAGCTCCAGCGCCAGCGCCAAAGCCAGGATTTGGGCCAGCGAGCGCTTCAGCCCGGTGATGCGGCCCAGCAGCTGCTGCCAGCGGATCTTGGGCGGTGCCGGCTTGGGCGCGAAATCGGCGCCGGGCCGCAGTTCCAGCACCACGCCGGTGAAGTGGCGCGACAGCTCGGCCAGCGTGATCCAGCGCTGGCCGGCCACCGGGTCGTGCAGCAGCGCCCGGTCGCCGCGCACCTCGGCCAGCACGACGAAATGCTTGAAGTCCCAGTGCAGGATGCAGGGCAGCTGCAGCTGGGCCAGATGCTCGGGTTCGGCGCGCAAGGCACGGCTGGCCAGGCCCAACTGGTCGGCCATCCGGACCAGGTCGGCCATCGTTGCGCCCTTCAACGACAGCGAGAAGCGCCCGCGCAGCTCGGCCAGATCGCAGCGCTGGCCATGGAAGCTGGCCACCATCGCCAGGCAGGCCAGTGCGCATTCGGCGCCCTCGGTCTGCAGGATCAGCGGCAGCCTGGAGCGCCGGCCCAAGCCCAGGTGCAAGCGGTTCAACAAGGACTCAGACACGTCGGGCCAGACTCAGCAAAGGTTCGAAAATCCACTCGATCAGGCGGCGCTTCTCCAGCAGCACATCGGCGTCCAGCTGCATGCCGACCGCCAGCGGCTGTTCCTGCCCGTAGGCGGCCACCGACTGATGTTCCAGGGCAACGGTAATGCGGTACAGCGGCTCGTTGCCGTTGTTCTCGCCCAGCGGCAGGGCGGCCAGATCCTGGCTCGCCAGCGGCGTGCGGGAGACCTGCAGCACCCGGCCGTGCTGATGGCCGAAGCGCTGATAGGGGAAGGCCTGGTAGCGCAGGCGCACGGCCTGCTCGGGGCGCACAAAGCCGACCGCGCTGGACGGCGCATACAGATGGGCCAGCATCTGGGTCTGCGCCGGCAGCACCTGGGCCAGTGCCATCGAGGGGTTGACCGGCTGACCCGGCTCGGCCTGCACCGTGCTGACGACGCCATCGGCCGGCGCGCGCAGTATCAGCCGGCGCCGCGCCTCGGTCTCCAGGCCCAAAGCCTTCAGGCTGGCCAGGTCGCGGGCGATCTGGCCCTGCTGCACCTGGCTGCGCAAAGGCAGCTCGCGCGCCTCGGCCTGCAGGGCCAGCAGATCTCGCTGCGAGGCCTCGCGCTCGCGTGCCAGGTTCTGGGCCTGGGCCTGGGCCAGCAGCAGCTCCTGGCGCTTGTTCTGCAGCAGGGTGTCGGAGTAGAAGCCCTGCTGGCGCAGCGCCTCATGCTTGCTCAGATCTTCGCGCAGCAGGCGCAGCCGTTCGGCATAGGCCTGCGCCTCGACGGCGGCGGCCGCCAGCTCCCGCTGCAAGGTGGCGATGCGGGCCCGCAGGCTCTCGTCCTGCTGGCTGGCCAGGCGGCGCTGCTGCTCGGCTGCCTCATTCAGAGAAAGTTGGCGCTCGCTCAGGCTTTGTGCCACACCCTCGCCGGCACCACTGGCGGCATCCAGACTCAGCACGAACAGCACGTCGCCGGCCTTGACGGCCTGGCCCTCGCTGACCTGGCGGGCCAACACCGTGGCCGCCTGCGGCGAGCTGATGCGCAGCACGCCGCGGTCCGGCACCAGATAGCCGGCGACACGGGCCTTGCGGCTGTACTCGGCCGTGCACAGAAACGTGACGACCAAAAAAACACTGCCCACGGCAACAGCCGTGAGCAGCTTCAGCGAGAGGGGTCTGAGAAGTTGAATGCTGCCAAGCCAGACTTGCTGCTGGCCGGCCAGCGCCTCTTTACGAAACAGCATTCAGACTCGGCAAAAAGATGCCCGCTCGCGCGAGCCGATGACAGCGAAAACTTGTGATTTACCAGGTGCTCTTGGGGGCCTGGGTGGACAGGGTCTGTGCGCCCCAGGTGCTCTTCGGTGCGCCGCCGCTGACCAGATGCAGCAGGCTGGCGTCGATTTCGCGAGGTGCTGCCAGCTTGTCGTTCGACAGGGTTTGCGACGGGGAAACTTGCTTTTGGTTTTGCATGACCGGCTCCAAATTCGTTGAAGTGCGAGGAAGTGCACAGAACGAATTTGAGCAGCAAGAACATTCATGAGTAACTGTCAACTCTTACAGTGGGGGATGTACGGCAGCGTGCTAGCGTATTAGGCCTAAGCGCAACGCTTTGAGAACGGCTTGATGCTTGTTATGGCTGCCCAGCTTGTGCATCGCGTTATTGATATGCAGCACCGCCGTCCGCTCGGTGATGCTCAATATCGTGCCGACCTCCCAGGCCGTCTTGCCCTCCATGGTCCAGCGCAGGCATTCGAGCTCGCGCGGCGTCAGCTTGGGCGCGTCCAGCTGCTGCTCCGGCGGCAGCAGCACGCGCATCGCCGCATCCAGCGCATGGACCGCAAACAGCTGCAGATCGGCCACCAGCCGGGTCAGCTCGGTGGCGTCCTTGGGCAAGGCCTTGTCGCGGTCCACCCCCAGCACGAAGTGCCGCCCCTCGGGCAGATGCAGGGCCAGGCAGATGCCGGTTCGATAGCCAAAGCGCGCCTGGGTTTCCCATAGGTCGCCCGCACCCTCTCTCGCATAGGTTTTTTGATCCCAGACGATTGGAACGCTATGACGCTTGCAATGCTGCATCACCGGGTCTTGCCGACCGAGCTGGGGGCTGTCCATCGCCTCCCTAAATCCCGGAGGGCAGTTGTCGATAACGATGAACTCCGACTTGCTGATCGCATGGTCGACCACGGTGATCGCCGAGAAGGTCTCGAATTCCAAGGCTTCCGTGAAGCGGCTGATCTCCCCGCGAAATTCATCACGGGTTCTGGCTTCGAGCACCGACTGGTAACCGCCCTGCAGCATCTAACTTGTTTCCAAGGGCTTGACCGGGCCGCAGCTGCGGCGCCGGACGTCATATCCCTGACAAGGTTTACAGCTAGCGATTTACGTTGCCCGTCAGCAAACTGGCAAGACCCAGAACGCTTGGTTCCACAACCGCACCCGAAAATCTATAGACAATGACTCCAGCTTGGATTGTGTACGCATGGCCACGGATTTTGTGTGAGGCGGAACGCGCACCGCGTCTGCATTTCGCGCATTTAAGCACCCGGGTGTTGGTGTCGGGAGACGCCGAGCATCCGGCCCTGGGGCAAACCCTGTGGACCGGTGAATCCGACAGCGGCGCCGCCGGGGTCGCCTGGGACTGGATCCGTCTGCCCGAGGGCGTGGTCGCGATGGTCGATCCGATGTCGCTGGTGACCAATCTGCAGTTCCTGAGCCCGGCCGGCGAGGTGCTGGCGCCCATGCAATCGGTGCTGCAGCTCAACGAGATTGTCCATGCGCTGCCCTGGCAGAACGAGGTGCAGCGCGTGCTCGGTCTGCACTGACGCGATCCAGCACTTCCTCACCGGGCTACCGCGCTGCGCATCGAGCGGGCCACGAAGGCCAGGCAGACCCAGGTCAGCGCCACGCCCACGGCCATCGAGGGCAGCAGCTTGGGCCAGGGCAGGGCCTCGCCCTTGAGCACCAGCATCATCAGGCTGTTCTGCGCCAGGCCCGGCACCCAGTAGTACCAGGCCGCCTCGCCACCCGGGTTCAAGAGGCTCACCATCGGCGCCAAGGCCACCAGGGTGATGACGATGGTGGTGCTGGCCTGGGCCTCCTTGAAGGTCTTGGTGCGGATCGCGATGGCCATCAGCAGCGCGCCCAGCCCGGCCGCCAGCGGCAGCTGCAGCAGCACGAACACCGCCACCTCGTAGCCGCCGAACTGGAACATCGCCTGCAGGCTGTCGCTCTGGATCAGGCGCTGGGCCGGGATGAAGCTCAGATTGGCCAGCACGGCCACCACCATGCCCAGCAGGGCCACCGCGCCCCATTTGCCCAGCACCAGGACCATATGCGGGGCCGGGTTCATCAGGAGCGGCTCCAGCGAGCCGCGCTCGCGCTCGCCCGAGGTGCTGTCCAGCGCGGCGGTCAGCGCGCCATAGAGCACGGCCATGATGATGAACATCGGCACGATGGCCGTCAGCCGCGCCGCGCGCGCCTGGGTGCTGGCCAGATCGCGCTCCTCCACCAGCACCGGCTGCAGCAGGCTGGCCGAGACGCCGCGCAGCGCCAGCAGCACGCCGGCGCGCTCGCGGTTGAAGCCCTGCAGCAGCCGGCCCAGCGTGCCGACGCTGGCGCTGGCGCGCTGGTTGGCACTGTCGCTGACCAGCTCCACGGCCGGCTGCTCGCCGCGCGCCAGCGCGGCCTCGAAGTCCGGGCCTATCACCAGCACCGGATCGAGCAGGGTGGTGGCGCGCAGCCCGGCCTCGTAGTCGGCCGGCGCGGTCCTAATCGTGTAGGTCTGGCGCTCCAGGAAGTTGCGCAGGGTCGGCGCGTGTTCGATGCCGACGACCAGGATCTCGCGCTTCTCGGCCCGCTCCTCCAGCGAGGCGATCAGGCCGGACAAGGCCAGCAGCAGCAGCGGCCCCATCAGCACCGCCGGAATCAGCAGCCTCAGCAGCGTGCGGCGGTCGCGCAGCGCGTCGACCACCTCCTTGGCAAACACCACCCGCAGCGCGCGCGTGAAATTCTTGCTCATGGCCGTGCCTCCAGCGTGTCGGCAAACGCCAGCGCTACGAAGGCGTCCTCGAAGCGCTGCTGTCCGGTGCGCTCCAGCAGCGCCGCCACCGAGCCCTCGGCCACAGACCGCCCCTGAGCCATCACGACGACATGGTCACACAGCAGCTCGACCTCCTGCATGATGTGGCTGGAGAAGACGATGCATTTGCTGCCCCCGGCCGGCGAGCGCAGATGGCGCAGCGCCTCGCGCAGCGCGCGGGTGGCCAGCACCTCGAGCCCGTTGGTCGGCTCGTCCAGCACGATATTGGCGGGGTCATGCACCAGGGCGCGGGCCAGCGCGGTCTTCATCCGTTCGCCCTGGCTGAAGCCCTCGCTGCGCCGGTCCAGGATGGCGCGCATGTCCAGCAGCTCGGCCAGCGCCTCGGCGCGCGCATGGGCCGCCTCCGCCTCCATGCCCTGCA
Source organism: Paucibacter sp. XJ19-41 (assembly GCF_028462495.1). Taxonomy (NCBI): domain Bacteria; kingdom Pseudomonadati; phylum Pseudomonadota; class Betaproteobacteria; order Burkholderiales; family Sphaerotilaceae; genus Roseateles; species Paucibacter sp. XJ19-41. The sequence continues at coordinate 2,694 of NZ_JAQOWX010000027.1, read as the reverse complement.
GCCGCCCGAAATAGACGATGTTCTCGCGCGCCGACAGGCGCGGATAGAGGCCATGGGCATCGCCCAGCACCCCCATGCGCGCCAGCGCCTGCTGCGGTGCCTGCCGCACATCGATGCCGTCGACGCTGATCGCGCCGCTGTCCGGCGCGAACAGGCCGGCCAGCATGCGCAGGCTGGTGGTCTTGCCGGCGCCGTTCGGTCCCAGCAGTCCGGTGATGCGGCCGTTCGGTGCCTCCAGATCGAGATGCTGCACCGCCCGCACGATCTGCTTCGGGGCGCGCTTGAATACCGAGCCGCCGGGCCGGGACGTGAACTGCTTGCTGAGCTGGCTGATGCTGATCATCGCGTCGCGGTCTGGATGGGGAATACCGCCGTTGGGCGTGGCATCTTGGCGGCGCAAGCGGCCTCGACGGCCAGCGCCTCGGCCTCGGTCTTGCTGTTGATGAAGCGGTGCAGCAGCTCGCCCATGCAGGCGATGGACAGCACGCCGTGCCCGGCCGCCGGCACCTGCAGATGGCGGGCCTTGGGGCCCAGCGCGCCGGCGATGCGCTCGCCATGGCGCGGCGGTGTCACCGGGTCGGCCCCGCCACTGAGCAGCAGCACTGGCGCGGGCGCGGTGCTCACCCGGTAGAAGGCCTCGGCCACCGTGCCGCGCGGCCACTGCGCGCAGGCCTGTCGGTAGAACTCGGCATCGATGCGGCCGAAGTCGGCGCCCGGCGCATCGGCCGTGCGCTCCAAGCGCGGCAGGTCCTCGCTGCAGATCACCGACAAGTGCATGCCCATCGATAGCTTGCCGCTGCGGCCGCTCCCCAGCGCGCCGCTCAGCCCCGAGATCGCCTCGAAGCGGCCACCGGCCGCCGCGGTGATCGCGGCCGGCAGCCCGGCTGCGTAGGCTGGCACATACATGGGCGCGCGCACCGCCCGCATCAGCAGCTCGCGCGTGATCGTCAGCCGCTCAGGCGCGCCGCTGAGCGGATGCGCCAGCACCACCTGCCGAGGCAGGCCTTGCAGNTGGGCGCGCGCACCGCCCGCATCAGCAGCTCGCGCGTGATCGTCAGCCGCTCAGGCGCGCCGCTGAGCGGATGCGCCAGCACCACCTGCCGAGGCAGGCCTTGCAGCAGGGTCGCCCAGTCCTGGCGCAGCCGGGGAAAGGCGGTCTTGCAGGCGGCTTCGTCCTCGCAGGCCTTGAAGACCGCGTCCAGCGCCGCCTGCCCGTCGGTCGAGAAACTGGCCGGCAAGGCCATATCGGGCGGCGCCATGCCGTCCAGCACCGTGCGGCGCACCCGCTGCGGAAACAGGCGTTGATATTCCAGCGCGGCGCGTGTGCCGTAGGAGGCGCCGACCAGATTCCACTGCGCGGCGCCGAGCTGCTCGCGCACTGCGTCGAAGTCCTGCATCGCGATCGTGGTGGTGTAGAAGCGCAGATCGCCATGGGGCAGCTTCTGCAGCTCGATCAGGCATTGCGCCAGGCGGCGCTGCTGGGCCTGCTGGTCCAGTGCCTCGGCCATCGCCAGGCGGCTGTCATCGGCGCATTGCAGCGGCGCCGAGCGGCCGGTGCCGCGCTGGTCAATGAAGACCAGGTCGCGCCGGTTGTTCAGCCGCGCAAGCCGAGGCAGGACCCGGCCGGCGATCTCGATCGCGCTCTGCCCGGGCCCGCCGGCCAGCAGCAGCACCGGGTCGGGCTGCTTGTTGCGCGCCATCGCCGGCACCACCAGATAGTGGACGCTGATCTGCCGGCCCTGCGGCTGGCCGGGGTCGAGCGGCCGCTGCAGCCGGCCACAGCGCAGCTCGGTGGCCACGCCCTCGATGCGGCAGGGCTCGGTGGGGCCAGGTGTTGCCGCAGCCCTGGCCGGCTGGCTCAGCGCCGCGGCCAGCAGGGCCAGCGCCAGGATTCTTCTGCACATCGCCATCTGCCCATGCTCCTTGCTTGATGCGAGCGGATTATGAGCAGGCTTGCGACAAGTGCCGCGCGGCGATGTCCCGAACGGCGGCCGGGGGCGGCGAACGGCAAGTTTTCGTCAGCTGGTGGTTGTGGCCTCGCGTCGGCCGAACATGCCCCAGCCCTCCATCGTCATCACCGCCTCGTCGCGCTGGTTGAAGACCTCCCAGGCCGAGCGCACCAGGCCGATCTGCGGGCGGCTCTTGCTGGCTTTCGTCTCCTGCACCGTCATGCGTACCCGCAAGGTGTCACCGGGGCGCACCGGCTTGAGCCAGCGCAGATTGTCAATGCCCGGCGAGCCCTGGCTGGTCGAGTCCAGCAGGTAGGCATCGCACATCATGCGCATCACCATCGCGCAGGTGTGCCAGCCGCTGACCGACAGCCCGCCCAGCACCGAGGCGTTGGCGGCCTCCTCGTCCAGGTGCAGGGGCTGCGGGTCGTAGGCGGCGGCGAAGCTCAGGCCTTCGGCCTTGTCGACGACCCGGCCGCCGAACTCGCGCACCTGGCCGACCTGGAAGTCTTCGAAAGCATGGTTTTTTGTCGTGGCGTCCATGCGCCGACTATAGGCAGGGCCGAGCCGGCCGGGCATCGCCTCGGCGACAGCGGGCTGCTACAGCTCGCCGATCGCGATCTGCGACAGCACATCGAGCTGCATCAGCTCGTCCAGCGCCGGGTCGGGCCGGCTGCACCAGGCCAGCGCCAGCAGCAGGGTCGCGGCCAGCGCGGCGGCGCCCAGCCAGCGCCGCGGGCGCGAG